>SPBV01000115.1 GCA_004525885.1 Nitrosomonadales bacterium | reverse complement strand
TCATTCGTATAAACGTTCGGAAAGAGGAAACTCAATTTAATGAAGAAGTACTACGATATTCACAGCACATTATAAGGAGGTTATTATGAAAAAAGTATTATCACAAAATTTATTTCCTGCAATCTTTACCTACATAGCCTTAATAGCTATTTATCTTGGGAGCATGTCACCATCATTCGCTGAGGTAAATAATGATAAAAATTGCGGTCATCACAAGGGTAAAATGTTTGAGAGAATAGATACTAATGCAGATGGAGTGATTACTCTTGAAGAAGCTTTAGCTAAAGCAGAAAAACGCTTCATTAAAATGGACACTGATGGTGATGGAAAGGTAACGAAAGAAGAAGCCAAAAACCATCATGTTGCAATGAGAGAAAAGTATAAAGAGCACCACGAAAAACAGGAAGATAAAAACCAGGAGTAGTGGTATGGTGACCCTGTAGTCACCTGTAACATAGGAAACTAAATGGCTACAGAGTTACCCGATGATGAATATTTGCTACTCCAAATACAGGAAGGTAATAATACAGCTTTTGCTGCATTAGTAAAAAGACATAGTGCAAAATATTACAACCTTGCTTTTCGTTATATGATAAACCGCGAATCAGCGGAAGATATAGTACAAACAGCATTTTTAAAATTATTTGAAAACCCGGAGATATGGAATCCAACAAAGAGAGTTAAATTCACGACATGGTTTTATCGTATTGTGGTAAATCTATGTTTAGATAATAAGAAGAAATATAAAACGGTACAGTTGCCTGATATATTTGAGATATGTGATGGCAGGCCCCACCAGGAAGAAAAAGCACTAATGCAAGAAGCACAATCATTATTAGCAGCAGAAATCGCCTCCTTGCCGGACAGGCAAAAATCAGCACTAATCTTATGTTTTTACGAGGATATGAGTCACAAGGAAGCAGCAGAAAGATTGGCAGTAAGTGTGGAGGCCCTTCAATCCTTGTTAATGAGAGCAAAAGAAACGTTAAAAATTAAAATGAAAGAATATTTACGGGATACACATGGATAAGAATAAACAACTTGAGCAGCTAATGAGCGCGTACAAAGTACCACTTGTAAGCGTTAGTCTGGCAGATAGAATTATTCTGGCAGCAACACATGTTAGGCAGAGACAAAGTATATGGGGCTGGATTGACAGGATGTTCGAAGAGTTTAAACTGCCTCTACCCGGCTACAGCCTAACATCATTACTTGCTATCGGATTCCTAGTAGGTTTCCTCACATATGACCATATTGATATTGATATTGCTAATATTGGGAATGTCTATGTGGCCTCTGGCGAGAGTATTGACCAGTTTCTAGATGAAGATGAAGCATTATTATGAGTAAAAAGCTTAAATTATTCATACTTATATCGGTTATCCTGAATGTTATTCAGATAGGAGTTATTGCAGGATATAGTTATCAACACTTTGGTATAAAACGTGTCGATAAAATTATTGCTCTACTGGATAACTCTTCATTACCTGAGGAAAAACGTAATAGCTTCAAGGAAAAACTTCGGGATATATTGCCCAGTGAAAACAAGAGAAAAGATAAACAAAAATGGCGTGATGAAACACTTGCTATCCTTACAGCAAAAGAGCTTGATGTTGACGCATACCGTACACAATTGGAAAATAGGCTCGTCAAGCGTAGCCAGAATAAGAAAGATCGAGTAGAAATCATGGTAGAGATTGCCTCCCAGCTCAATCAAGATGAACGCAAAGCTCTAGCAAAAATATTTCGCAAGAATCGATGATCTTGCAAATTGGATGCCTGCTTTTAACACAAAATAGATATTAAATTCTTCGAAAAAACGGCGGCGCGAATCGAGCCCATGTCTGTTAATACATTACCAATCATAATATTACCCAAGAAATAGCTAGCCAGATTTATCTGAAATATCCCAAATACCACCCCCCAAATGGTTGGTTGTTATCGGATTGTATCGAAGCTAAATACACTAATCTGTTTTTGTATATAGCAGCTTTAGTGAATGCTCGCATTCGACATAACGGGGAAATTCAGAAACTCATTTCTTGTATTGGCAAACTTCTAAATATATTGCCAATTAAAACTACAAGCTTGGTGATACGGGTACCCCCGATGCTGGTGATGGAATATTTTTATTCAGATTGCCATTGTCACTCTTGGTAGAGTCCTCTAAGACTTGACCATCCTCAGGCACGATACGATGGTGATGTGCGTACATACATTGTAAATAGCTAAAGTCATAACGTTGCTGAACAATCCATGCTGCAGTTTTGTTAGCACTAATCCCGCTTACTTGTTCATGGGCAAACTGTCTACATTGATAATCATCATTACGAAATTGATCGAAGTTTTTACCCGAACTTGGTGAAGCTGAAGCCATCATACTAGGGCCTGCTGGCATGTATGCGCATGCAGTGAGCAAAGAGGCTATCAAGAAAGCCAATGGTCGATGTATTTTAAATATTATCACTCTGAACTAGCCCAACCCATGGCGGCGGAAACCACACTAAATCATACTAATAGTTTACAAATCATAGTATTATCTACAAAATAGCTGCTCTGGTTTCTTGAGATACCATCGATAATACCACCTGAATGACTAACTGTTATAGGATGTTATTGGATGTTATTGGATGTTATTGGATGTTATTGGATGTTATTGGAGGCTAAAGCTAAAGCTAAATATCTTAAAGAGGAAATGATTATGTCAAAGCAAATGGCGATATTTATGGTGGTCATGATTTTAACTTCCACGTCTCATATCACTCATGCCTAGGATCACCCAGGCCACATGACGACCGCAGCCATTGCGTATTCCGAGATCGAGCGCGCACGTCCCGAGTTGATGGAGAAGATCGGATTGCTCTTCCTGGTTCATCCCGTAGCCGGCCCCTTTTGGGTGGCCGCGGGAGCAGCCCGTGGCAAGGAGGCCGTCCGACGCAAATTTATCGAATGTGTGCGCTGGGCGGACGATATTAAATTTAACGCCCCCGATGAACCGACCTGGCATACAGCACGCTGGCCCATCGTCGCGAAAAACGCCCCGCCTGAAGCAAAGGCGTCTGCGGCGGCTCGTCAGGGCAAGCCCGCGGGACAGGCCCTCGATGCGTTGACGCTCAATTTCGCCATGGTTTCGAATCCTGAAGCCACTCCCAAAGAGCGCGCTTTGGCGCTGTGCTGGGTGATGCACATAACGGGCGATATCCACCAGCCCATGCATGTCAGTGATCTCTTTTCGAAGGAGTTTCCGACTGGCAACGCGGCCGCAACGATGAGTTACGTTCACGACCCGGTAACCGACAAACCGATACCATTGCACGTTCTTTGGGACAGCAATGCCTTGCGCAGTTCGACACTGGAGGATGTTGACCGGTACACGAAAGATCTCATGAAGAAATATCCCCGTTCGTCATTTAGCGAGTTGAAGGATCATCCCATAGGAAAGCCAGACACCTTTGTGGAATGGGCAAAGGAAAGCCACCAGATCGCGGTGGATTGGGCCTATAAGGATGTCCAAACCGTCGCCGACCCGGACAAGGATGCGGATACTGCCAAGCTGACCCGGAACATGATGGCATTCATACTCGAGGGGATCTCACCGGTTAAAGAGGCCCCGCAACTGCCTGCCCCGGATACTGGGAGAAACTTCAGTTGACGACCGAGCGGCGCATTACTTTGGCCGGTTATCGAATAGCAGACCTGGTTATCTCGGCCGCCGACAATATTGAAGCGCAAAGAAAGTTCATCGGCAGGTAATTTGAGCGGCTCAAGCCATCCCAACGATGCTAGCAGCTGACAATGAAATCCATCGATGTTAGCCCCGTCGCTAAACGGAACGTTAGTTGAACGAACAACAGTGAAGGTATGCAACATGAAAACGCGAAAAAAAGCTCTCACCTATTTCTTGTGCCTGTTGACAACGGGCACGGTACTCTTCGCCGCGCCTGCCCGAAGCGAGAATGCTGCTCCCAAGCTCGTCTTGCAGATCACCGTGGATCAGTTGCGTGGCGATCTGCCGGGACGCTACATGAAAGGCATGGGTGAGGGCGGTTTTCGTTATTTGATGAAGCAGGGTGTCTGGTATGCCAATGCCAATTACACCCACGCCAACACGGAAACCATCGTCGGTCACACCATTCTTGCGACAGGCGCCCAGCCCTCGGTCAACGGCATGATCGGCAACGTGTGGTTTGATCGCGAGACCGGCAAACTCATCTACAACGTCGAAGACGCTAACTATCGCAGCCTCACCGCCGGGGCCGGTGTGGATAAGGCCACGGAGTTGGATCCCACCCAAAAAATAGCATCCTCCGACGGCCGTTCGCCGGCGTCCATTCTGGTTTCAACCTTCGGTGACGAACTGGCTTCTTATACCGCCGGAAAATCCAAAGTCTTTGGCGTTTCGATCAAAGACCGGGGGGCGGTATCGATGGCCGGTCATGCCGGAAAGGCTTTCTGGTTTTCCAAAAAGTCAGGCGAGTTCATCACCAGTTCGTATTACTACGACCATTACCCGAGCTGGGTCGACGTGTGGAACAAGAAGAAGCTGCCTCAAGCGTATTCGGGCAAATCGTGGGAACTGCTGCACGACAAATCCACCTATCAATTCGGCGCTACCGATGATCAGTCTTGGGAGATGGATCTACCTGGATACGGGCGTGTCTTTCCGCATCCCTACGGTCAATTCGATGGGAAATTGTTCACGACTTTACTCACTTTTAGTCCGGTTGGTGATGAACTCACGCTGGATTTTGCCAAATCCCTGATCGACGCCGAACAACTTGGCCAAGATGACGTGCCTGATTATCTGTCTGTGAGTTTTTCTTCGACCGACTATGTCGGGCACGCCGTTGGGCCGTCCAGTCTGGAGGCCGAAGACAATATGTTGAGGCTGGACCGCACACTCGCGGAGCTGTTCGCTTATGTGGATAAGCGTGTCGGCCTGAAGAACACGTTGATTGTGCTGTCGGCGGACCACGGTGCGCCGGAGGCCCCGGGCTATTTAAACTCGCTCGGAATTGAAGCGAAATATGTGACGCCTGACAAGTGGGACAAAGCGCCCGCCATCGAGACCCTCAAGCGCAAGCTTGGTATCGATAAGGAAATCATCAAGACCTACTTCCATCCCTATCTTTATCTCAACCAGGATGTTATTCGCGAGAAGGGTTTGGACCAAGCAAAGGTTGAGAACGCGGTCGCTGAGGAGCTGATGAAATTCGAAGATGTGACGCTGGCCATTTCGAGCAGCGCGCTGCGCGAAGGTAATCTTCCGAACACGCCGTTGATCCAGTCGGTGTTGCGCAATTATCATTTGAAGCGTTCAGGCGACATTTATCTGGTCTTCAAATCTAATCATTTCATCAGTGATTTCGACGGCACGAGCGTATCTGTCACACATGGCTCTCCCTGGCGGTATGACAGCTTCGTTCCAGTCGTCTTTGCCGGTGGCAAGCTGCGTGGGCAGCGCATTTACCGTGCGATTGAGCCTGCGGAGATTGCGCCGACACTTGCAGCGGTCCTTGGCGTCAAAGCGCCGTCGGGTGCGCGTGGCTCGCCGTTGGAAGAAGTGATTCACGGCTTCGAGAAGTGATCTTTCTCGGCGGTCCGAAAACGGTAGCGCCGAGGGTGACCTGCAGACGAACTACGGTAGCATCGAGAAATATTGTTCTGAACGCTTGGACATCGATGCCGCGCAGCAGCAGGCACTGCGGAATACGTACCTGAGGTAACTACGATTCAGAAATACTTGATGCATCCGGCCATCGGCTCGAACGCCGCCTGATACCCCCGACGAACGAACGACCCGAGGATCGACC
>SPBV01000264.1 GCA_004525885.1 Nitrosomonadales bacterium | reverse complement strand
GTTGGAAAACCGGATTAGAAAGATATCAGCATTTCAATGCGCACACTGCGTTATTGTTAGCCAATGATAGCGTCTTTGGGCCCGTCTTCAGCATAAAGGATATAATCAAGAGACTAGAAATTTATGATGCTGATATCGTTGGAATGACAGATAGCTTCATGATGCATCCGCATCTGCAATCATTTTTCATTTATTGTAAAAAGAATGCAGTTCTGTCTGAAGAGTTCCGGCGATTTTTCCATGGGGTTACTGTTTTAGGCAATAAAGAGGCTATTATCCGCGAATACGAGATTGGCTTTTCCCGTCTTATGACCCAGAAGTTTCGTGTTGCAGCTCTTTATCCTCTTGAGACTATTATGGCTAAAATTAGGCGTCATGCAGCCGAAGGTAAATATCATGAGGCTGAATCTAGAAGCTATTTAAAACATATACAAGCAATTGACCCAGTGAGGCATTTATGGAGGTTTTATGTTACTGAGTATAAATTTCTATTTATCAATAAAAACTTAATAAAACTAGGTAATACAGATAATGATGAGATGAGATGAGGTGGTCATATAGTATTGGAAATACTATGTCCGCGGCACCAAATTATTTATTAAAGACGCATCAGTGGTTAATAAAAAAATTAACTCAAATAGTTTCTCAGTAATAGGATTTCTGCTTTCCGAAATTGGACTAGGAACGGCTGCTAGAAATATTGTTCATGCATTAAAGTGTGCGAATTTACCAACAAATTGCGTGAATGCCCATTTGGAAGGAAGGGCTAACAATCAGGGATTTGCTTCTGAATGTAGCCCCTATAAGCCGGGCAGTATTAATTTTGTAGTTTGTGGGTTAGATTTGGTTGGGTCTTTTTATCAGAAAATCCAAAAATCAGGATCAGGCATCAAAAATTATTTGTACCCATTCTGGGAGTTGGATAAGTTGCCTTATTCAAAATTTGAAGAGCTAAGTTATTATGACGAAATAATTGCACCATCAAGTTTTATTGCTAATGCATTGTCAGATTTTCTTGGTAAAGACATTAAAACCATCCCATTACCAGTTCAGATTCCAAATACCGTTCTTCCTAATAATATTCAAGATGGAATTTTAAGAATCTATTCTTCTCTAGATTTTGATTCCACAGTCGCCAGAAAAAACCCTCAGGGAGTGTTGGATTCCTTTAAGATTGCCTTTCCAGCCAATTATGATGATGTTGAATTAATTCTAAAAGTGAGGGGTGTTAATGATCTTGGTGCTAGAGAGATGCTTCGAGCCTACGCTGCTAGAGATTCTAGAATCAGAATCATAGATGAGACTTTGTCCCCTAATGAGATGGATAAGTTAGTAGGCATATGTAATATTTATTTATCTCTGCATCGATCAGAAGGGTTCGGACTTGGTCCTGCTGAAGCGTTGGCTTGCGAAAAAATAGTGGTTTCCACTGATTACGGAGGAACAACTGACTTCATAAATCCAAACACAGGATACCCGGTTAATTTCAAATTGATGCCAGTGAAACCTGGTGAATATCCATTTTGGGAAAATCAACTATGGGCCGAACCATCAATTGAATCTGCTGCTAGTTCATTGATGGATATTTATGATCATTATGATCGCGCGCTAGAACGTGCAAAAAACGGCCGAGAATTAATGCTTAATCAACATTCTTTTAAAGTTGCTGGGCAGAGAATGAAGGCTCTTCTATAAGATATAGCAAACGTTTTCTTTGAATGAATGTATATAAAGTTTATGACAAACATAAAAAAACCTATTGCACTAATTTGCGGAATAAGCGGTCAAGATGGGTGTTATTTGGCTCAGTTTTTACTGAGCAAGGGTTATATAGTGTTTGGTACCTCAAGAGATGCGCAGGGCTCCTCTTTTACTAATTTAGTTAAACTTGGAATTAAAAATCAGGTTCATCTTCTATCAATGGCACCCGAAGACTTCCGAAGTGTACTAGTCGCGCTAAAGAAGAGTAACCCTGATGAAGTTTACAATTTAGCTGGTCAGTCATCGGTCGCCCTGTCCTTTGAACTACCAGCTGAGACGATTCAAAGCATTACTATTGGCACTCTGAATATTTTAGAAGCTTGTCGAATGCTAGAAAGACGGCCACGCATCTATCACTCATGTTCTGGAGAATGCTTTGGAGATACTCTAGGTAAACCTGCCAATGAATTCACTCCATTCCATCCTATGAGCCCATACGCCGTGGCTCAAACTTCCGCTTATTGGCTCATGAATAACTATCGCGATGCGTATGGTTTATTCGCTTGCACGGGAATATTGTTTAATCATGAATCACCCTTGCGTCCAGAACGTTTTGTAACCCAAAAGATCATTCAAGCTGCAAAGAATATTATCCGGGGTAGTAACGATCAATTAATACTGGGGCGCTTAAATATTTCTAGAGACTGGGGATGGGCGCCAGAATATGTTAAAGCTATGTGGTTAATGTTACAACAAGATGCCGCTCAGGATTTTGTAATTTCAACGGGCACCGCTATAAGTCTTGAGGATTTTGTGCGTGCAGTTTTTGAACACTTTGGCCTTGATTGGCGAGATCATGTCATTCAAGATGAGAGACTTTTTCGCCCCGCAGATGCCTCAATCAGTTTTGGTAATTCTAAAAAGGCAGAAAAATTATTGGGATGGAAGGCTCAAATTAAGGCCGGAGAGGTAGCGCGAAAAATGATTATTTCACAACTTTAGATCCATACATTAATAAAAATAAAAGTAAAATTTTATAGTTTTCGTATTCAATTTAAGCGCCAGTTTAGGAACATTAACTGCACTCGATGCTGTGGCAAATGC
>SPBV01000106.1 GCA_004525885.1 Nitrosomonadales bacterium | reverse complement strand
TAGATGTTCTAGTAAGGGAAATCATGAGCAGTCATGTGGTGCATGTAAGTCCAGATGACACGATCGAGCATTGTATGGAACTAGTTACCAAAAATCATGTGCGCCATTTGCCAGTTCTGGAGAATGACCGGGTAATTGGTGTTATTTCTATTGGTGATTTGTCTAAAGCATGATATCTGACCAAGAAATTTATATAAAGTATCTAGACAATTCAAATATCTTCTTTGGATCAAAAAAGAATGTTCGTAATTTTCATTTCTAAAACTATTCTGATAGAGACATATTTAAATAATAAAATTATTTTTGCGACGTATAATACAACTTAGCTAGATGCGGACAGTCTTCGAGAATTTTATTAATAATCAATTTAGAATGAATATTACTACCCAATAGATTAATTGCTCGATTTAGTTCTTTTGCTGCACTTCTAGCGCCCCATCCTATTAAAAATCTCGAGAATCCAACTATCTCTTCATTTGTTCCAAAATATTTTTCTAGAAATTTCCTTTCAAGCTGATCTGCTATTACTTTACGTTTTGTAAATTCTTTATTTTCTAGTAGATATACTTTATATGTCTGCGCTAGTGGCTTTGAAATCCTTGATAAATCATTAACAATATTCTCTAGATCTGGAAAATATTCAACTACTGCACTCCAATTATCATCTAAAGAATTACCAAGATCATCTTCAGATGCAGTATTACTAAAATCTTCTTCAGGTTCATTATATTCATTTGACGACAGACTTCGATCATATTGTTTTCTCTTTATCTGATCAGACAATACCGCAAATGCCTTATTGATTTCAAACATACGTATTGTGGCGTTAGCAGGAGAACCTGCCCACTTATCCGGGTGATATCTCTGGGCTAATGCGCGATATGCTGCTTTAATAACAATGTCTTCAGCGTCTTGAATGACTCCCAATATTCTGTAATGATCTTTTTGCATTGCAATCTCTTAGTTGAAGCCCAGTTATTTATCAGCGTGCCCCATTACGATTATTCTTCGTAGCCTTGCGTCGCAACCTCTTTCTGCGACAGATGATGCCAAAGTCTTGAATTAATGTATCCACGCTATATTGGATCTACTGGGATGCTATCCGAGACTCGCACTTTCATTTATCACTAACTAACTGTGCAAGTTGATCGCACACCAAGTGAAAGCGAACCTCTATAGCCTCGCCGAATATAGGATCTGGCTTAGACCTCGTCTCAGATTTAATTTTCTTCCAATCATCGTCATCCAGTAGTTTTTCAGCTATCATGAATAGACCTTGTTCTTCTTTGTCCATATGAGCACGTAGAATAGTGCCATATTGGCACCCATCTGTCTCAATCTCCTCTATCCGCATAATCTCACTCTCGCCATTGATAATATTCTCAAGTTTTCCGTAAAAGCGCGCTCCAGAATCCCCGATCGTATGGTGTTGCTTAGTAAGCTCAGCTACATTTTCTGCCACACGGGGATCTCTTACTGCAAGAAGTGCAAAAATGGCCTCCTCTCTTGGATGATGGATAAGATCGGAATACTGAGTCATGTAATACAGGATGTCCGTCATGAGTTGATAATCCGGAGTTTCGCCTCTATGTAAAAAATCTAACTGCGCATCGAGCAAATTAAGTAATTTTTTGAAATTCACATGTTCTTTTCGCAATTTAAAAATTTCATTTTCCATGGTTATCTCTTTTAAATTGAATGATAAAACACATAGATTAGCACATGATAATTTGAATCCCTGCCCAGGATTTCTGACATAACAATATCAACAGTGCGCGGTCTATAACCTAGCAATGCCATGGGGAAAACCATTTCAGTCTATCTGCTCCCCATATTGATGAATGTTGGCTCAACATTCTTCACATGTTTTAACACTCTATGCGTAATCACCGGCCCAATAATTTCAAAAAACACAGTAGAGCCAATTACAACAGATAAAATAGTATTTTTCAGTTCAAGGAAACACTGATAGGACAATAGAGCCATACCAAGTGCTACATCAACTTGTGGAAGCAGACTAAACCCGATCCAACCCACCGCAAGCAAATCATTGACATGCAATGAGGCGCCTGCAGAAGGAAGAATGAAATCATGAATGGCCACTCAATACCGTTAATTTCGTTAAAAACTCTTTCATGATGTGATGCCAAAGAAGCAACAGTGCTCTACGAAAATTTCAGGTAACAAGGAAGAATCATAAGGTCCAATCCGTAGACCGGCAAACAGTAGTAGCGAAATTTTCGGCAATAATGTGTAGCGACCCACAAGATCAGCCATCAACCCTAGAAGAAACATACGCCCAAGGATAGTAGTATGATATGCATATCGGTGCTCTCAAGCACCATGATTAATCTCCCTTCTTGTAATGCCTCATCATTTTATCCGTGGTATACGACATCTCAGAAACGGCTTCTAGCATTCTTATATGGTTGTGCGGGTGAAATATATAGCATCAGGATGCTATCACTGCTCTAAGTTTACTCCCTTACTGACAATTATTCCTGTAGATTTGGCTAATACGGCAGGCTCACTCTTTACATTAAATATGGTTAACATCATAGCCTCAATAATTATTCGGTTAAAAAGACATCTGTCAGCACATATATAAACAAGATTTACTCATTAAATTACCAATAGTTGTATATTGAGGTAAAAAAGTAGAGATGTAGTAAGCAAATTGCTTATTATTTTAGAAAACGAACCATTAAATTGTGAGGTGCCAATGAAAGGCTATGAAATTACTTTTTACACACAACAAGACCGACTGCATGGGTTGATACAAATGTCTGAGTGGATTCTGCTTACCGCTCGTGATTTAGGGTTACGTGGGGCAACGATTATGACCGGTAGCGAAGGATACGGTCATAATCGTCACATTCACTCTGCGCGCTTCTTCGAGCTAGCTGACAACCCACAAGAAATCGTGATGATCGGAAATGAGGACGAGACAAATCTATTGTTTGATCACTTACAAAAAGAGGGCGTACATCTTTTTTATGTCAAGACGCCGGTTGAGTTTGGCATACTGGGTAAACCAGACTAATGATCCCAATTTAAGTAATTTCCCCATTCGGCCAGTAGATAATGAAACAAACTATAAGATTACATTTTGGGAATGAGAATTCTATTCGACTAAGTCAAGACCACTTCTCAACATAAACTCACTGTGATTGGAGGCTTATGAACGATCGTATTCATCATTTACTTGCCCAGATCACAGTTCTTGAAGACGAGCTACGTACAGCTGTTCATGAACAGGAAAGCCGTATATTCTTCCAAATAAAAGGAAAACGTATTGAATTTGAAGACTCTATCAGGAAATCACACCTTCGGCTCAAGTAGGGGTTCCTTCGATGGTTGGTAACCAACCGGCCACAGAACTTGATAACCGAACCTGTCATCTACATTATGATCGTCCCACTGATTATTATTGATCTGTGCGCAACCTTTTACCAGGCAACCTGCTTCCCAATTTATAGAATTACAAAGGTCAAACATACTGATTAATTCGTATTTAATCGACAGCATCTTGGTTTTCTAAACTGGATTGAAAAATTACACTGCACTTGCTGTGCATATGCAAATGGGATGATGGCCTATTTATATGAAATTATTTTGAGAACCGAATAATATTTCTGCCCGATTAAGCACGCACGCAAAATATTGGGCACCCATGCACGCTATGCTAGTTTTATCAATTATGGAGATGCTGAGAATTATGAGATCAAACTTGAAAAGTTTCGGAATACACTTGCCAAGACAGAATAAATTTAGGTATAAGCAGATTAAAGAATATAGTGCTGGGGCAGCCTATTGAATGGTAGAGATTGATCGAATTAACCCTGTGGACTCTCGGTCATTTGGTGGCAATATTTTTCTAGATTCTCAGGTAGGTGGTCTGGGCAAGTACCACACTTTTGATTACCTGTTACTGCATAGTCAATAAATTTTGGGTATGGTAATTTAAGATTCGCCATGATTTCTTTAAACTGTTCCAGCGTACGTCCTTGGCCTAGCCGTGAGTTGCGCTTCTTTTCCTGTGCAATGGAAGAAACACGCCTGTCTTTGTAATCATGGGCCGGATAGACGAGTGTATCATCTGGCAATGTGAAAAGTTTCTCAGTTACGCTTTTATATAAAGCTTCCGCATCGCCGTTTTGAAAATCTGTACGCCCACATCCTTCAATTAACAGCGCATCACCGGTAAATACTTTATCACTAAATCGATAAGAAAAATGACCCGCAGTGTGTCCAGGTGTATGCAATGGCTGCAACAGAATACTTCCTACTGTAAATGGCTTTCCTTCCTCGATTCCAACATCTGCACAAGGTAAATGTTCGCAAGCAGGCGCCGCGATTATGCTACCTACTCTGTTTCGTAACTCAAGTGCTGCCGTAATGTGGTCTGCATGGATATGAGTATCTAGGCAGCAAGCTAATGTTAAGCCAAGCTGTTTAATCTCTGCTAAGTCACGATCCATCGAGACGATTACTGGATCAATTAAAACAACTTGCCTGGTTTCCTCACAACCTAGTAAATAGGTATAAGTGCTTGACAAAGGTTCAAACAATTGCCGAAAGATCATCTAGGTTGCCCGCAAATATTGTTCATTTCCAAGTCACACTCTTAAAACAAATATCAGAAAAAATAACCACTAATACAAATCAGTTCTGTTCATCAGCATGATCGTCAAAAGGATATCCAGCATCCACTGCACGCAAGCGTGTTCGCAGTAGCTTGATCTCGTCCAGTAATTCTAACGCAAGCGCCGCTCCAACAATGTCGGTACCAATGTCTCGCTGAAGACGTAAAACTACGCGAGCACGGTTCAGACTTATGCCGTCGAAGCTCCAGCAAGTAGGTTCACTGCCTATAGGCTCTAGTACACCGACATCGACCAACTCGATAATCTTTTCAGCGGAAACGGAGCAGGCACAACGAAGATCGTCTAGTGTTAATTCGACTTGTTCTTCTAGTATGCATATATCAGGCTGTGGCAATGTATTTTTATTTCTCATGTCCTACACTCCCAGTTTAGCACGTGGATTAAAGTTTAATTCCTGCTCCATTTTTCGATAGAAGTCTTTTGCAATTTCAGTATCTGCTGGCGGCAACGTTATTACTAATGCTACATAGCAATCTCCTGGTGGATTACCCGGCAGGCCCAGTCCCTTCAGCCTTAGCTTGCTCCCGGACAATGATGCCTTTGGTATTTTGAGTTCCACAATTCCACCTAGAGTTGGAACCTTAACTGTTGCACCTAGTGCCGCTTCCCAAGGTGAAGCTGGCAAATTAAGATATAGGTCCCCACCATCGACTCTGTACAGTGGATGCTTCTGAAATTTGATCTGCAGATACAAATCCCCTGCTTTGTTCTCTCCAACACTAGCACTACCCTGCCCACTGAGACGAATATGTTGGCTTTCCCGGATACCTCTTGGAATATTTATATTAAGAACACGCTCTTTAGTGCTGACGTGACCTTGCTTGTCCACCACAGGAACCTGAAGTGTTATAGACCGAGTAGCGCCATGATAAGAATCTTCCAGGCTAATAACTACTTTGGCATGATGATCCTCGCCTCTATCATTAAAGGTCTTGTGTCTAGCATTGCTTGCTCGAAAGCTCTGTCCAAACAGAGACGCAAAAAAGTCACTATAATTTGGCGCCTCACTGCCTGTAGAACCAGCACCTCTAAATTCAAAACCAGCCTTCCAGTCAGGCGGCGGACGGAACTCTTGTCCCCCTTTCCAGTCAGCTCCTAGCTGATCATAAGCTGCTCTCTTCTCTGTGTCCTTCAGCACCTCATAGGCCTCTCCTAACTCCTTGAAGCGTGCCTCTGCATTAGACTCCTTACTGACGTCAGGATGATATTTCCGAGCAAGCTTGCGATAGGAGCGCTTAATTTCATCTTGAGTTGCGTCACGCGCAACTCCCATGATCTGATAATAATCTTTAAATTGCATAGGTTTGATCCGTCTTGGGTTTATGCTTATATATAACAATAACAGGTTGATCGTAAAGCAGCCAAGGACAAAACTAGGGGCATTCAATCTACAGTTGCGTCAGAGTACATCGCATCCTTAGCTTCTTGAAGCTGCACAATAACCTCTATCTATATAGATTCCTACTTCTCTTTTTACAAATACCTATCTCCCGATGAAGCAACGCGGATATTTAGTACGTGAGACTCATCGATACGTTGTTTTTTGTCTCGTA
>SPBV01000257.1 GCA_004525885.1 Nitrosomonadales bacterium | reverse complement strand
CCACCATATTTCTTTGCCAATACCACCGTGATCGCTGCCGTCAAAGTGGTTTTACCATGGTCTACATGACCAATCGTGCCTACGTTTACATGCGGCTTCGTCCGCTCAAATTTGCTTTTTGACATGATCGTTTCCTTTTCTTAACGACTACTATTTTCTGTTGACAATCGCTTCAGATACACTCTTAGGTGCCTCTGAATAATGCTTGAATTCCATGGTGTAAGTAGCGCGTCCCTGAGTCGCGGAACGTAGTGAAGTAGAATAACCAAACATTTCAGCTAGTGGAACTTCTGCACGTATTACCTTCAAACCAGGGAGATCTTCCATACCTTGGATCATCCCGCGCCGGGAAGATAAATCACCTACCACGTTGCCCATAAAATCAGCTGGCGTCTCTACTTCTACCGACATCATCGGTTCAAGTAACACTGGGCTAGCTTTTCGCATTCCATCTTTAAATGCCATTGAAGCAGCCATTTTAAAAGCATTTTCATTTGAATCAACATCGTGGTATGAACCATCGAATAGTGTAACTTTCACATCTACTACGGGAAAACCTGCCAACACACCGTTGGGTAGTGTATCACGTAAACCTTTCTCTACAGCTGGAATATATTCGCGCGGTACAGAGCCACCTTTAATTGAGTCAACAAACTCAAATCCTTTGCCAGTTTCATGTGGCTCCATCTTGAGCCAAACATGACCGTATTGGCCACGACCTCCAGATTGTTTGATAAACTTTCCCTCAACTTCCACCTTCTTCTTTATGGCCTCGCGATATGCCACTTGTGGGGCGCCTACATTAGCTTCCACGCCGAACTCTCGTTTCATGCGCTCAACTATGATTTCTAGATGTAATTCACCCATACCAGATATGATAGTTTGACCAGACTCTTCACCAGTACGCACACGGAAAGAAGGGTCTTCCATCGCCAATCTATTCAGAGCAAGTCCCATTTTTTCTTGATCAACTTTTGTTTTTGGCTCTACTGCAACATGGATTACTGGCTCTGGAAACACCATTTTCTCTAACGTAATAGGCCTAATTGGATCACACAGCGTATCCCCCGTAACCGCATCTTTCAAACCAACTGCAGCAGCAATATCACCAGCACGCACCTCTTTAATTTCTTCACGTTGGTTAGCGTGCATTTGTAGCAATCGCCCAATTCGTTCTTTTTTACCTTTACTTGGGTTGTAAATGGTGTCTCCAGTAGAAACAACGCCGGAATACACCCGGAAGAAAATCAACTGACCAACAAAAGGATCTGTGGCAATCTTAAACGCTAACCCGGCGAACGGCTCTTTGTCGTCAGCATTACGCTCCTCCATTTCACCATTCTCTTTTTCTCCTCTTACAGAAAGAATATCAACCGGTGAAGGCATATAATCTATTACAGCATCCAACATAGCTTGAACGCCTTTGTTTTTAAAAGCTGTACCGCACAACATCGGCACGATTTCGTTATTGATGGTACGAGTGCGTAGCCCTTTTTTGATATCTTCGATTGACAGGCTACCTTCTCCAAGATATTTATCCATCAGCTCTTCACTTGCCTCAGCAGCAGTTTCTAACATTTTCTCGCGCCACAACTTCGCATTTTCTATCATGCTGTCTGGAATATCACGTTCCTCGTGCTTCATTCCTTTAGTAGAATCATCCCAATAAATGGCCCTCATCTTAATCAAGTCAACAACACCTTCAAATTTATCTTCTGCGCCGATAGGTAACTGAACAGGCACTGGATGCGCCTTCAAGCGCGTTTTTATCTGGTCATAAACACGCATGAAATTAGCACCGGCACGATCCATTTTATTAACGAAAGCAAGGCGGGGAACCTTGTATTTATTAGCCTGACGCCATACTGTTTCTGTTTGAGGCTGCACTCCACCAACCGCACAAAATACGGTGCAAGCTCCATCCAGTACACGTAAAGATCGCTCCACCTCGATAGTAAAATCAACGTGGCCCGGAGTATCTATAATATTAATATGATGGTCTGGATAATTGTTATTCATGCCCTTCCAGAAACACGTGGTAGCGGCGGAGGTAATGGTAATACCACGATCCTGTTCTTGCTCCATCCAGTCCATGATTGCAGCGCCATCATGTACCTCTCCAATTTTGTGAGAAATCCCTGTATAGAATAATATGCGTTCAGTAGTCGTAGTTTTTCCGGCGTCTATATGCGCCATAATCCCGATATTACGGTAATTCTCAATAGGAGTTTTTCTTGGCAAAGTATTCAAGCCTTAATGTTTTGAACTGACTTAATATCTGGAATTCACAATAACGTAAAGAGCAGGAGATTAACGATAAACCTTAGCTATTTTACGATTTCAATATGCATCAAATACAAATTTCTTTTCTGTTTATCCTTAACACTTATTTTCGATTAATCTCTATCAAAACCGGTAATGTGCAAATGCCTTATTTGAATCAGCCATACGGTGAACCTCTTCCCTCTTCTTAACTGCACCACCACGTCCTTCTGCAGCTTCAGATAGTTCCCCAGCAAGACGTTCGCCCATTGATTTTTCACTTCGTTTACGAGCAGCTTCGCGCAACCAACGCATGGCTAAAGCGTTTCGTCGCACTGACCTTACCTCAACTGGAACCTGATAATTAGCCCCGCCGACACGACGACTTTTTACTTCCACCATAGGGCGAACATTAGATAATGCCTGCGTAAACACCTCTACTGGGTCTTTACCAGTCTTCTTCTCAATTCGACTCATGGCACCGTAAATAATCCGTTCTGCAACAGATTTTTTGCCGCCAGTCATTAGAACATTTACGAACTTAGATACCTCTATATTGTGGTATTTTGGATCCGGTAAAATTTCTCGTTTCGGAACTTCTCTCCGTCTTGGCATTCTCTAACCTCAGTTTAGATATAAGCTTGAATGTCCGTCTAT
>SPBV01000317.1 GCA_004525885.1 Nitrosomonadales bacterium | reverse complement strand
TAAGGAACTTCCATTCATGGCATCTGATGTCAATCGTCCCCTTGCAAGAGGACGATAAGCAACAAGTGAGACATTCATACTTTTACATGCCTCCAATACACCGTTTTTCTCAGGATCACGATTAAGCAGACTATATTCAACCTGATTTGCAGCTAATTTTAAGCCATATTCTTCAAGAATATCCACGGCCTTCGTCAGCTGTAAAACGTCAAAGTTACTGACCCCAATCGAACGTATCTTTCCCTCAACTAGTGCTTTTGCCATATAGCCTATTAATTCCTCAATACTCTGAGCCTTAGGCGGTGAATGTATATAGTAGAGGTCAATTGTCTTCACTCCGAGTCGTTTTAATGAGCCATCCAATGCGTCTACGAAATCCTTCTTTGTCTTTCGACTTTCATTAGGCATATACTTGCTCGCTACTACTGGGGGTCTTCCGCCTCGTCTTATACAATCAGCTAGGAGTTCCTCAGATTTTCCACCTGTATATATTTCAGCTGTATCGAAATAGATAATTCTATCAGCATAATAAATAAAAAACCTCGCAACTCCGTGCACTCCAGATAGGCGTGACTATTATTGAGCTACTAGCAGAGAAATAGTTGAGCCCGCCCTTGATGCCAACTTGCGGAGGATTCTATGGAAAAGCGGGCTCATATACTAATTTAGAATCCAATGTTTATTTATCTTACTTTTTACACACATTTTGCACGCGCATTTCTAGGGTGCATCAGGGGAAATTATGGCTATATGTTCAGGTCCCTGATGATCAAGATAAACGTAAATAGGATGTTTGTATAGTTCATATTGTGTTTAATAAAATATTAGTCGGATTAGATGGTAGTGAGAGCAATTTAAATGCATTAAACTATGCGATACATCTGGCGCAGCAAGAGAAAGCGGAACTAGTTCTTATTACAGCTGTTGAGCCACTACCACCAAAAGCATATGAAATGGGTGGTATTCCAAGCTACATGCCTCAATACCAGGTAGATCTACATAAAAGCTTAGAGGAAATGCAGGGCACTCACTTGGATAGAATAAGGAAATCGTATCCAGACCTCCTGATTTCTGGCAGTGTTAAGGAGGGTAGAGCAGCAACAGTGATTACAGATGCAGCTAAAGACGCAGATTTGATTGTTATCGGACACAGGGGCCATGGAGGGATCCTGAGCTGGGTGTTAGGCAGTGTCGCTAAAGAGGTTGTAGACCAATGCACTGTACCGGTTCTAGTAATAAAGGAAAAAGAATGCGCGCGCGCATAGTATGACCCTGACTTGAGCCGCTTTCCTAAAAGCATAAATGAGAGGACATTAAGCCTGATACCTATTTATTGTATAATTACAATACATAATTAGGTTTTTAATGATTTGAGAAAAACACTAAAAGAACTCGCCGAGACAGAGATAGTTAACCTATCCCAGATCCCAAGAATTGTCTTTAACCCAACTGACACAATAAGTAAGATACTTGCATACCTCAAAGATACAGGCCACTATGAGGCAGTGGTCAGTGACGGAGTCAACACGGGTCTCATTACTTTAAGAGACCTCTTAGGTGTTGAGCACCCAGAAAAAACTAATATCAAGAGCGTCTGGCATCAGATTGGAATCACAGATGTACATATCACCGTAATACAAGCCATAGAGACCCTGATCGATAACAACGTCAGAGCTCTACCCTTGGTAGAAAATGGCGAGATAACAGGCATCATAAGCCAATTCGATTTAGTAAAAAATTTAGCAGATATAAACGAGCTTGAAAAAATTAAAGCCAAAGACCTCATGCGAACACCCGTAATTACTATTGACTCAAAGAGTGGCAACGACAGTGCCCGTAGCTTGATGCTCGATAACAAAATCAGCCATATACCAGTCACCACAGATGAAAAGCTCAAGGGCATAGTAACCGCGGAGATATTGGTAAACACCTTCATAGTTCCTGCTTCACGGATGACCACGGGAAACCTTAGTGGTCAGATGCTGCCCAAGTTTTCTGGCCAAGTAAGTGGAGTAATGGACACTCAGCCACTTAAGTTGGGGCTTGAAGCTAATGCCCTAGAAGCAGCTAAGGAGATGGCTCGTATGAGTAAGAGTGCTTGTATCATAGTTGATGAGCAAGACAGAGTACGTGGTATAATTACACCAAGAGAACTCCTACAGCCAATTTATGATCTTCGAGAAGAGTCGACGCTACCTATCTATATTGTCGGGCTTACTGCAGAT
>SPBV01000138.1 GCA_004525885.1 Nitrosomonadales bacterium | reverse complement strand
GATCTGTAAATTACAATTATGTAAAAAGTTTATTTTTTTCTATTTGATGTGGCCGTTTTGAGCAATACTAATGCTGCGCCGCTACCGCCATCAGCTGGGTTAGCCTGACAAAAAGCCAGAACGTAATTATGCTGCGCAAGCCAATTGCCTACCATGGTCTTTAATATCGGCTCATGATTTTTCGAATTTAACCCTTTGCCATGTATTACCTGCACGCAGCGAAAACCTCTATCCTGGCAAGTATTAAAGAATTCTCCCAGCTCCTGCTGTGCTTCGTCACGTGTAAAACCATGTAGATCGAGCCGTGCGTTAATCTTCCAATAACCGCGCCGAAGTCTCCGCATAGTCTGACGCGATACACCTGAACGCAGGAAAGATCCTTCATCGCCCGTTTCCATTTCTGGCAGATTATGATCTGGAAATGAACTATCTAGTATTGATGCTTCGTCACGTAGAACGCGATTAATAGTGGGACGTGGAAGTTTGCGAGAATGAATTACCTTATCAACTACTGGTAGCGGCTCTACGTCCTGAACCTCATCTCGAAATAACGAAGCTTCCTCATCACCACGTGCAGGTACTTTGTCGCGCGGTTTCATATGAAGGTTCGGCCTTATATGGCTAGTTTAAATCATCTAGATATTTCTCCGCATCTAGTGCGGCCATGCATCCGGTGCTTGCACTTGTCACTGCCTGACGATAAATATGATCCTGTACATCTCCCGCTGCAAACACCCCGGGTATGCTGGTAGCCGTTGCGTTCCCCTCATTGCCTCCTTGAGTGATGATATAACCATTTTTCATTTCAAGTTGCTCCTGAAAAATATCGGTATTTGGCTTGTGGCCAATAGCAATAAACACACCATGTAACTCTAAGATCTTAGTAGAGTCATTTTGGGTATTTTTGATGCGCATTCCAGTTACACCCGAATTGTCGCCAAGTACTTCATCCAGAACATGGTTAAGCTCAAGCTTTATGTTGCCGTTTTTTACCCGATCCATTAGTTTATCTATCATGATTTTCTCGGAACGAAATTTATTCCGCCGGTGTACCAACGTGACCTGGCGCGCAATATTAGAGAGATACAATGCTTCTTCCACTGCCGTGTTGCCCCCGCCTATGACCGCCACATCCTGTCCCTTGTAAAAAAAACCATCACAAGTTGCGCAGGCAGAGACCCCCTTACCCATGTATGCCTCTTCTGAGGACAATCCCAGATATTGCGCCGACGCACCAGTTGCAATAATTAGCGCATCACTGGTATAGGTTCCCTGGTCACCGATCATAGTAATAGGTTTGTTGGTAAGCTTGGCGGTATGAATATGATCGAAAATAATCTCCGTATTAAATCGCTCCGCATGTTTCTGGAATCGCTCCATCAGTTCTGGACCTTGTACGCCCATTGCATCTGCCGGCCAATTATCAACATCGGTGGTAGTCATTAACTGTCCACCTTGGGCCAATCCGGTAATAACTACGGGACTCAGATTGGCGCGAGCGGAATAAACTGCTGCGGTATAACCAGCAGGTCCGGAACCAAGAATTAATAAGCGAGAATGTTTAGTTGTCATAAGTTAGGTATATAGGGCGTATTATTTAAGAAAAACAATGTTGTTATAATTGTTGCTCAACCCAATCCGAAACACTGTTCAGCGCTGTAACTAAATTTTCAGGCTGAGTGCCTCCTGCTTGTGCAATCTCGGCACGCCCACCACCTTTTCCTCCAACTTGTAAGGCAACAAAATTAACCAGATCACCTGCTTTTATTTTTGCTGTCAGGTCGGCTGTAACGCCAGCAATTAATGTGACCTTGCCAGCCTCTTCTGCGCCAAGCACTACAACGCATGATTTCAGTGTGTTTTTAAACCGTTCTAACGTTTCACGCATCGTCTTGGCATCCACATCATATAAGCTAGCAGCCAGTACTTTAACGCCCTTTATTTCCAGTGCCCGATCTATAAGATCGTCGCCTTGTGAGCTAGCAAGTTTCGATTTTAATCGTGATAGATCTTTTTCTAGACACCTGACATTGTCCATAATCTGGGAGATTTTTTGTGTCGCCTCCTCTGGCTGCGTTTTTAATACTCTGGAAATCTCCAATAGCTGCATTTCGTTTTGTTGAACGTGCTCTAGTGCCGCTTCCCCTGTGATCGCCTCTATCCTACGAATACCTGCGGCTATCCCACTTTGGTTGCGGATTTTAAATAATCCAATATCCCCCGTGCGATTGACATGTGTTCCACCACATAATTCTTGTGAGGATCCTATTTTTAGCACACGCACTTCTTCGCCATATTTCTCACCAAATAGCATAACTGCTCCGGTTTTTTGTGCGTCTTCCATTTTCATTACGCGCGCATCGATTTTGGTATTGATAAGAATTTCAGCATTAACCATAGATTCTACTTGGCGTATCTCTGCGTCCGTCATTGGTAAATTATGCGCGAAATCAAAGCGCGTTTTATCAGAATCAACTAGCGAACCTTTCTGCTCCACATGAACACCAAGTACCTCACGTAAAGCTTTGTGCATCAGATGAGTAACGGAGTGATTGCGTTGAGTATTCTCGCGCATAGCCTTATCAACTTCTGCCATGACCTTATCTCCAGCAGTCAATTTCCCATTATTTAAATACCCTCTGTGCCCGAACACATCGGTCTGAATTTTTTTTGTGTCTTCCACAACAAAGACCCCGCCATCAAATAACAACTTGCCACGATCTCCTACCTGTCCCCCTGATTCAGCATAAAATGGGGTATGATCCAGCACAATTACTGCTTCTACTGCTTTTTCTGCTCTGATAGAATTTACTTTGCTACCCCCTATATAAATAGCAAGAATCCGGCCTTCATGTTGCAGGCTTTCATAACCATGAAACTGCGTTTTGCTCCCGTTGTATTCTATGCCGGATTCCATAGTAAATTTACTCGCCTCGCGTGCGCGATCACGCTGTGCCCACATCTCCTTTTCAAATTCTTTCTCATTAACAGTGAGCCCTCTCTCACGACACAAGTCTAGCGTTAAATCTCTAGGAAAACCAAAAGTATCATATAGAGTGAATGTATCTCTACCGGAAAAAGGTATTGAGCTTTCATCAAGATAGTGAAATGTTACAGAGTCTGTTTCTTCAGGATTTTTCTGCTTATTATCAATAATTATTGCGTGGCCAAAAGTTGGTCCCTTATTCTCTAATCGATAATTATTTACAGCGATCGTAAATTCCTTTTTAAATTTAGAAATATCCTTTTTTTCGGATAGTCTCTTTGTTTGTACTACAGCCTCGCCACCTTCAACTAGATGTAATATGCCGTCAAAGGGGTTTGTCCCTATCGTGGTCTCAGAAGATTTCATTTCATATTTTTCTCGTATGTAACCAACGCCACGGTTTTCTATTCCAACTAGTTTTTCAAACCACTGCATTCCCCTTCCTAAAGTTTCTCCGAAGCGCTCCTCTTCCTGTTTCAATACTGACACTACCTGTGTCTTTGCTTTGTCCAATTCCGGATAAACCTGTCCCATTACTTTTACAAGCTCTTCTACTAGTAAATTAAAAAATGGCCGCTTCTGTCCTAGTTGATAACCATGACGGATAGCGCGGCGAATGATACGACGAAGCACATACCCGCGCCCCTCATTGTCGGGAATCACACCATCAGCGATAAGAAAAGAACACGCACGAATATGATCAGCAATTACTTTAAGTGAATTTTCGGTAAGATCGACGGTATTGGTCGCTTTCGCTGCTTTGCTTATAAGGCTCCGGAATAAATCAATCTCGTAATTGGAATGTACATGTTGCATTACAGCAGAAATACGCTCTAACCCCATTCCGGTGTCTACCGACGGACTGGGCAACGAATGGAGCGTGCCAGTACCGTCACGATTGTATTGCATGAATACCAGGTTCCAGATTTCTATATAGCGATCCCCGTCGTCTTCCGGCGAACCCGGAGGCCCACCTGAAAACTCCGGGCCGTGATCGTAAAAAATTTCAGAGCAGGGGCCGCAAGGGCCTGTGTCTCCCATCTGCCAAAAGTTGTCCATTGAAGCTATGCGCACCAACTGTGAGGAAGTAATGCCTATTTCCCTGAGCCAGATGTCAGCAGCCTCATCATCCTCAGCATAGACCGTCACCCACAATTTTTCCTGTGGGATTTTCAATGTGAAGGTGAGAAACTCCCATGCATATCCAATAGCTTCCCGCTTAAAATAATCACCAAAACTAAAATTTCCCAACATCTCGAAAAATGTGTGGTGACGCGCGGTGTACCCTACATTCTCCAGATCATTATGTTTGCCCCCTGCGCGAATACAGCGTTGTACGCTTGCAGCACGCACATAAGGGCGCTTGTCCTGGCCAAGGAATACGTCTTTGAACTGCACCATACCCGCGTTAGTAAACAACAAAGTGGGGTCATTGCTGGGAACAAGCGAGCTTGAGGGCACGATCGTATGTTCATGTGCCTTAAAGAACTCCAGAAATTTTTGTCTTATTTCACCGCTTTTCATATCAACGTACTTGTGCAAAAAATTGAATACTAATCACATTCCTCGTCCCAAGCGTACAGCACTTGCATGATGATCTCTGTGGAAAATCCTCGCCCCATTAAAAACCGTATTTGCTTTGCCCGCTCTTTTGCACTAGCAGGCGCTGTGCCGAATTTTTTCTGCCATACGGCTCGAGCGGTTTTAAGTTCAGTTTCCTTAAGGCCCGGCAACGCTGCTGCAATTAGATCCTCATCAATACCTTTCTGCTGCAGCTCATGCACGATGCGGCGACTCCCAAATTTACTCCTGCGGACGTGCACTACCTGCTCGACCATACGCTCAGCCGACAAAAGACCGATCTGCTCCAATGAGTCCAACACAGAAGATAGCTCGTCATGAGTTCGGGCATAAGGCGCAAGTTTTTTTTCCAACTCTAGCCTGGAGTGCTCGCGCCGTGCTAGACAATCTAGGGCGCGGATTTTTAAACTCGGCCCAGAAGACATGTTGTCTTAATCCACAGACATCGCTTCAGCTTGAGCGG
>SPBV01000063.1 GCA_004525885.1 Nitrosomonadales bacterium | reverse complement strand
TACAAAGTGTCAATGATCCAAAGTTTCAAGACATGTTTGAAATTCCCTATGCTGATTTTAGAAATTTAAAGAATTTTTATTTTTGGCCAGTTCTTGGGAACCATGATTACCCAGATGATGAAGAAGATTTCATCAGAGATATCAATGCTCAAATTAACTATAGCCTCAAGAGCCCCTTATGGAGAATGCCTTACTCTTATTATTCAATGCCTAAGCTTCCAAGCTGGCTACACATTTTTTTGTTTGATACTGAGCTTTTAATAGATGATGCTGGGAACTCAAATATTAGCGGAGACCCTAAACAGGAAGAAGTTGCCAGAAAATATTTATGTAACCCAAAAAGAAAAGGCTGGAAATTAGCAATGGGCCATCACCCCTTTCTAACTTTTGGACCAAGAGGAACAACTTATGCTCCGCGCAATAAAAATGACATGGATGCGATGGCAAAATTCATCCACCCTATTTTAAAAGACTGCAAAGTGGATATTTACTTCTCTGGGCATGACCACGTCCAAGAGCATATTTCAACCCCACATTTCGAATTAATAGTTCAAGGAGGAGGTTCTGAGGCGAATTCTCTTTGGAAGACGAATGAACCGCCTCTCTATTTTTCTAGTCTTTTCCAAACTACTGATAGTTATTCGAAAAAGTATGTAAAGGGAAAAGAACTTGGTTTTTCTATTATCAAAGCGTCTAAGCATAAAATTGAAGTCAATTTCTTTAAGGTTCCTAAAGATGGATCTAACTTTTCTAACACATATACATATAAGAAAGATCTAAATTAAGTGTTCCTATTTAATATTCCCTGAATAGTTCTCGCATGCGACTGCCCTTTTTGTTTTAGTTGGAACTTCACTACCCAATGTTGTTGAAGCACGGGCTTCTGGTGTTAGCGAAGGCCAAATAGCCTTGATGAGAAGAACTAAGACTGACTTGATTAAAAAAGGTCTGGGTGTTGATAGGAATGCTGATATGCGTGGGTACGAAGAGATGCAAACAGCAAAGTGGAGACCGGAATTTGATCAGAGCGGTTTTGATGATTATATAGAGGGACAATGGCAACTGTTAGCAAACAGATTGACTATGGCTTTTGGGAAAAATCTTACTAACAAGCCAAAGATTCTGGCTAATGCACTTTTCATCTGTAAAGAGAGCTTACCTACTAGTCTTGCAGAAAAATGGTTAGATAAAGGGTTTTCCACCACAAAGGATTTTATAGAAGAATCAGAAGATGAGACTAGTTCAGAGTTTTAAATTTTTATATAAATCTTTAGAAATAATAAGTGGAACCTTTGATGCACATAGCTATAAAATGTTTAATACCAGTTTTTGTATAGATGAGGGTGTAATTACATACCCGCTATTTAAACTCAGGATTGGTGCCATTATTATCTTCCTACCCTTAGGGCTCCGTGGTACTCTTGTGTTACTTTCTTTAAACTGACACCCAGGGGATAGAACTGGCGCGGCTTTAGAGTGATGATTGGAGTGCCCCGTGCTCCCACTAGCATCAGAAATAAGTTACTTTTACCAGTCGAGTCAACAAATCTGCCAATCGTACGCTATGGTGAACATGAAACTTAGATTTCTTTCAATGGTAATGGCAATTATTCTCTTATCTGCATTTTCTGTAACTAAGCATATTAAAGGGATAACCCAGAATAAAAATGAGGCAATAGCTGGAACTGCTAAGGGCTATTTGTGGGGAAGTGGCCAGTTTAAGATAACTTCAAATTCAGGTTTAGTTTGTAATGGGATATATGAATTTACTGAGGGCGCATCAAAGCCTGCGGTAGGCGGGCTTAAATGTGATGATGGGTTGCAAGGTGACATAGTAATATCGGCATTGAACACGACAGGTTCTGCTGGATACGGGATTGCACAACTAAACAATAAAAAATACGCGCAGTTCGTATATGGAGAAGTTCCTCACTATAAAAACATGAGCTGGAGTATGGCCAAAGAGCGATACTCCAGAATGTCGCAACAAATGGAAGGGCATATAAATTACTGTGAAGAGTACCCAAAGACTTTAAAGTGTACAACGTAGTGAACTGTGTGTTTTGTTCAATATGCTAAAGAGAAAAGTATTAGGTTAAATTTGGCACCTACATCTGGCACCTACAGTACCAATGGAAGCCGCATGAACATTGGAGGAGCAAAATACACAGGTGCAGAGCCCCATCAGCCACCCTATACTATGCAATAGTAAAAAGTACTTTGTATTCCCTAAATTTCATTTGTTTTTCTTAAGGTCATATTTGGTAGTTGTCAAAATTTATCCCTTAGGTAACAGTGCAATTTTTTCAAGAATTATTCTTTCAATATTTGTCCCCTTTTTTGTGTTTTGGTTTAGTGTTAAAGAGGGTATGTGGCCTTGTAGCAAATAGATCTAATTCTACTTATGTTAGTATGAAGCGTTTGCCTTGGTAAAGATCCAATAACATTGGATCTCAGTTTGAATTCTGAATTCCACGACTAGATAGATGGAACGGCAGAAAGGTACTTAATTAACCTAATAACCATACGCTAATACGGGGGTCTATTAATGAGCGTCGATATTGCGGCACCAGATTACGTAAAAAATTCAAAGTTAAAAGAATGGGTTACTAAAATTTCCTCTCTGACAGAGCCAGACAACATAGTTTGGTGCGACGGATCACAGGAAGAATACGACCAACTGTGCGCCGAATTGGTCGATGCTGGTACTTTTGTCAAACTCAACCCAGCCAAACGTCCCAATTCTTACTTGGCCTGTTCGGACCCATCTGACGTGGCACGAGTAGAGGATCGCACTTACATCTGCTCTGAGCAGCATGATGATGCTGGCCCCACTAATAATTGGGAAGAACCAAAGAGGATGCGCGGGATCCTTACAGGGTTGTTTAAGAGATCAATGCACGGTCGTACCTTGTATGTGGTCCCGTTTAGTATGGGGCCACTTGGATCGCCTATAGCACAAATTGGTGTAGAAATTAGTGATTCGCCCTATGTGGTAGTTAATATGCGAATCATGACACGTATGGGCAAGGCGGTGTACGATGTGCTTGGTACAGATGGTGAATTCGTACCCTGCCTGCACAGCATTGGCGCACCTCTAGAACCAGGCGATCAAGATGTTAAATGGCCGTGCAATCCGACTGTCAAATACATCGTACACTTTCCTGAAACGCGTGAGATCTGGTCTTATGGTTCTGGATACGGCGGCAACGCGCTACTCGGTAAGAAATGTTTCGCCCTGCGCATTGCCTCCACTATTGCGCGTGATGAGGGCTGGCTAGCCGAACACATGTTGATACTTGGAATCGAGTCGCCTACTGGAGACAAGAGCTACGTTGCCGCGGCATTTCCTTCTGCCTGTGGCAAAACTAATCTTGCTATGCTGGTCCCACCAAAGTCTTTTGATAACTGGAAGGTTACCACAGTGGGAGATGACATAGCCTGGATTAAACCTGGCAAGAATGGACAGTTCTATGCTATTAATCCAGAGGCTGGTTTCTTTGGTGTTGCTCCGGGTACTTCTGAAAAGACTAACCCTAACGCTCTAGCAACCCTGAAGGAGAATTGCATTTTTACCAACGTCGCACTGACTGATGATGGCGATGTTTGGTGGGAAGGTATGACTAAAGAGCCTCCAACACATCTAATTGATTGGCAAGGCAAGGATTGGACTCCGGAAGACGGTAAGACGGGTCGTAAGGCAGCTCATCCTAATTCTCGATTCACCGCTCCAGCTAGTCAGTGCCCATCTATTGATGCTGATTGGGAAAGCCCAGAAGGTGTACCGATTTCTGCCTTTATTTTCGGTGGTCGTCGTGCCACCACGGTACCATTAGTTTATGAAGCATTTAACTGGAATTTTGGTGTTTACATGGCGGCTACACTCGGTTCCGAAACTACCGCTGCTGCGTTTGGCAAACAGGGCGTAGTCCGACGCGATCCTTTTGCCATGTTACCATTCTGCGGTTATCACATGGGTGATTACTTTAACCATTGGTTGAAGATGGGAAAAGTGATCGAACAAGCTCCTAATATTTTCTGTGTAAATTGGTTCCGCTTAAACGAGAAAGGTGAGTTTATGTGGCCCGGTTTTAGTGACAACATGCGTGTGTTGAAGTGGATCATAGATCGTGTCAAGAGCCGTGTCCCAGCTCACAAAACTGCTTTGGGTTGGATGCCACGCTTTGAGGATATTGACTGGTCTGGAGTAGAAATTAATAAGGCTGAGTTTGATGAGCTGAATCAAGTAGATGCGGACGCATGGAAGCAAGAGCTTGTTTTACACAAAGAATGGTTCGATAAAATGGGTGGAAAACTGCCTGGTCAATTAATAGAGAACCGAAAATTATTTGAATCAACACTGATGACCTAATTTGACTTAATTGATTAGGATGCAATAACCAAATGCCAATATCACTGATATTGGCATTTGGTTATCCTGCCTTTAAAAATCTAAGTTTACTTATTACCATTTTGATGCGTAGTTATAACATGATTGGGTTGGATTCCTAATTCCATACCTGCATGCAACACCACTGTTGACAGGGTGGAGCGAGCGGTACGTAACTCTGTAGCAAGGCGTAGCAATGTGCTCAAGGTCACAGACCGTTGTAATAGCAAAGATAGTATCCGGCCTAGGTTGGCACTGCCATCAGGATTTACCGCATCAAGTAGGGACAATGGTGGTGAGAATTCTATAGGGTCTGAAATTGCACGTATTGCAAGGAATGGAATGCCAGAATCTGCGGCCACCTCAGCTACCGCACCACTTTCTAAATCTACCGCACAAGCTCCAGTGGTCTCTGCCAGCTCACGTTTTTCGATCAACGAAGTAAGAACCCTTTTGCTTGTGGCTAATTTACCATTGATGGTGTGTATGTGAGTAGGCAGGAGTTGTTGTACTCGATCTCTCCAGGCTAAGGAAACAGGTAGCGAACGTTCAGTATAAACTGACTCAGGCAGCACTAAATCGCCTGGACGTAATAGGGGGTCTAGTGCTCCAGCAACCCCGAAACTAATTAGAGCGGTTGCGCCCCCTGCCCACAATCCTGTTGCCGCCTTTCTAGCAGCTTCTTCACCCATTCCACATAAACATATCGCCGAACTCTCTCCCAGACTTATCACTTCTCCGAGGGGCAAGTGCCGAGTAGTTATACAGCGGGCTTCAACTCGCATAGCTGCGACAATACCGACTAAATTCAAACAGGATCCATTTGGGTAAACGCTTGGTATCTTGCTAGAGCCCACAATGGGAAATACTTTGAGTATCCATGATATTTCAAGTAGAAAACTCTCGGGAATCCTGGTGCTGTGAACCATGGGTCATCCCATAGGCCGTCGTTATTTTGCCTGTGTAGAAGGAACTTGATTCCTTTGTGCACTTCTTCACAATGTGTTTCTCCAGCTGCCATTAGACCAAGTAAAGCCCAAGCAGTTTGAAACGAAGTGCTTGTTTCAAATTCTCCGGCTAGTTTTGGTTCAAAATAAGTATCATTGCTCTCACCCCACCCCCCATCCTCGCGTTGAACAGACTTTAACCACAGCACAGCACGGATGATAGATGTATGAGTAGTATCTACTTTTGCTAATCGCAAAGCCTCTAGAACTGACCAGGTTCCGTAAATATAATTACTTCCCCAGCGACCAAACCAAGCACCGCTTGGTTCCTGTTCATTAAACAAGTAAGTTAATCCTCGTTTCATAGAATCTTGTTGCTCAGGTTTTCCGTATAAGGCTAGAAATCCAGTACAGCGAGCGCTAACATCACTAGTAGGCGGGTCAAGTAACGCACCGTGGTCAGAAAATGGAATTTCGTTTAGGTAATAATAAATATTGTCCACATCGAAGGCCGCGAAACCGCCGTTTTTGGACTGCATACCGCTAAGCCAGCTTGCAGCTTGTTTTATGCTTTTACGATAAGCATGAGGGTCTGCTTGGTGCATTGCCCAGGCTACTGCAGCAGTATCTTCTAGATCAGGGTAGTGTGGGTTAGCGTATTGAAAAGCCCAGCCACCTCCAGCTAGCTTTATATTTTCTTCTCTCCAGTCTGCAGGCGCATCTCGTATTTGGAGAGGCACTAGCCAGTCAAGAGCATCCCGAACCGGTTTTTGATCTGCACCGATATCTTCCTGTAAGGATAGACTTGCAAGGACAGTATCCCACACAGGCGATGTGCATGGTTGACACCAAATTTGTTCGCCTTCATCTATCAATAATCCTAATAAAGCTTGGCGACTTTGTTCTCGGTACGAATGTTCGTAGGGGTAACCTAGCAGCGCAAGTGCCTCATTTGCATTTACCATTGCGGGAAAGATCGCTCCCAGACCACATTCACCATTAAGTCGTTCTATTACCCAGCGTTCTGCTCGGTGTAGCGCAACACGGCGTAGAGCATTTGGAATGAGTGGTTCGAATAATGAAGCAGTACGCTCAATGAGTAAGAATAAGCGATTTAGGGGGGTACGCACTGGAAAATAATTTCGCTCTTCCTCGGGGTCTACGGTGAACAATTCACGGATGTTAATTTTGCGTGGGTTGGCGGCCTGTGCTCTTAAGCTACACAAGATTGTCAGCGGAACTGTCACAGTACGTGACCAATAAGCAATTTTGCTTAGATGGAATGGAAACCATTTCGGTAATAGAATGATTTCTACTGGCATAAATGGTACGCCACGCCAAGGGAGTTGGCCGTACATTGCGAGCAATATTCTAGTAAATACGTTAGCTCGTGCTGCACCACCATATTCCAGGATAGCTGTACGAGCAGCTACCATATGTGGAGCATCTGGGGAATCGCCGACTAGCTTTAATGCATAGTAGGCTTTGACAGTACAACTTAGATCAAAGTGCCCACCGAAGTACAATGGCCAACCACCATGTTTTAGATCCTGTTTCGTTCGAATAAACCGAGCTAGCTTTGTTTCAAGTTCAATATTTATATCATCCATGAAATGCATCATCAGCACGTATTCAGCTGGAATAGTACAGTCCGCCTCAAGTGGAAAACACCAGTGACCATCCTCTTTTTGCAAAGATAGCAGCGCTGTGCGCGCTGATGCTAAAGCATCTGCCAATGTTGCTATGTCATGATTCGAAGGCCGCTGATAGTCAAGGGGGGTTGTACTAGAAGAGTCAGTGTTTTCATGAGTCAGATCGGCAAGGGTATCAATCTCTTTCATTAATTTTCTTCCAATGTACTGGGTTGAGTAGAATGGGTCTTGTGAACGGAGAGTGAGCAATCCTTTTTACTAGAGCTATCGAATTCTTCTTGCTTATTGTCATTTTCTTTTTGTGTAAGTGGTGGATGCCAAACTTGTTGTGTACTAGGTGAATATTGTAAAAGTGCTTCAGAACAAGGTTCAGCGTAAAGGCTGGTTTCATGTGTATTCGATAAGTCATGTTTAAAGAGATCATCGTAAGATTCAATTGGTGGCTTGCCATCAAAGACAAGATTCTCACGATGTTGCCAATATGCCTCACGTGTGAACAAATAAGGGTCTAGCGCTGCTTGGTCACGAAGGCGTATATCTTCTGCATGCCGTGCACGCTTATCAACTATTGCTAGAATACCCAAGGGGATGGTTATCGGAGCGCCTAGCACAAATCCTGCATAAAATAGAATATTTGAGGCTACGGTGACAGGGACGCTTAGTACGTCACGATTACTGCTCGGTCCAAGAATAGGTAGATACATATAAGATGTGTTGTCAACACCCCAAACTCCAAGTGTCTGCCCAAAATCTTCATTGTGTTTTGGCAAACCCATATGCGTTGCTACGTCAAAAAGCCCAGCCAAGCCTATTGTAGAATTTAAAACGAAACGCAAACCATCTTCTGTTCCTTGCAAGACTTTGCCTTGTAGAATTACATTCAAAATCACATTCGGATATGCAAGATTATCATAAAAGTTTCCGACCGAGTTTCGTACGGGGCCGGGAATATGCTCTATGTAGGAGTCAGCAACTGGCTCTAATACATTTCGATCAACAGTATCAGTGAATTCGTAAAGCGGACGATTAAAGTCTTCGTAAGGGTCAATTTGACTGCCGGCCTCGCCTTGTAGTGTAACTTCTCGATCGTTCTGGGATAATGTCGTGTCCTTGTTTAAGGCTGTTACATCCTGATTTTCTTTGGGCGTAGTGGCACAACCTGCAGCCAGCGCGGCAAAAAATAGCGACAGAATAGCGGTTAAGAAGCTAGGTTTCATGATCGAGATTTAGTCCCATTTTCTATTTATGATATGGTAATTCGTTCCGAGTTGTAATGTACAGGCAAAATACACTATCTCTAGATTGTTTTCACATCACAGATTGAGCTGCGAAACTACTGTTACCAATAAACACGAGAGATGGATGTCAGACTGTTCCAATATGCTAAGAGTTCTCTCTGTACCAGTAATTGGTTTGCCTGATATAAATTAGTCTTCAATACTTTTAGTAACAATAAAGTAATCCATGCTTAAGGCCTTATTTCTTTGGTTGCAGTCCCCAACAGTACTGGCAATATAACGAGTGTACAGATAAGAGTTAAAGTTAGTCCTACAGTAAGCAATATTCCCATACTAGCAGTACCTTGATGGGACGAGAACATTAGGCTTGCAAAAGCAACCAAGGAAGTTAGAGCGCTGTAAAAGATAGCTCGTACTGTACTAGTGTGGATCAGAGTTTCACCCTCCAGCTTATCAATACGACTTCGGTGAACCATATGTAAACTACTGTCTATTCCGAGACCAAGTAGCAACGGTAGAGCAATAATATTTGCGAAGTTAAATGGTAGGTTAAGTAATACAGCGAAAACACCAATAAAGATACTTGACAGCAATAATGGAACCAATACTAGTATAGTGTATTTCACGCTTCGCAATAAAATCAAGAGCGTTACTATAATGCCTGCCAAAGCTAGTGAGAAAGCTTGTATGAAAGCTTGTACCACGGCTTCACCTGCTTCCAGGCTTATCATTGGAGCCCCGGTGGCCTGAGGTGCTATTTGTTGCACTGCTCGAACGAAACGTCGTAATGCCTCATTGTCGTTTATATCTTCTACTGGGTAGACAGAAATCTTGTACTCTCCTGTATGACTGTGCCAGTGGCTAGTTAAAGAAGTTGGAAGGCCTTTCTTGTTAAATGGGGTAGAAACTTCAATAGCAGTTTGCATACGTTGTAGAGAAATGGGTAAAGTCAAGAGTAAATCTTTATCTAACGAATGCAATAGCTCGCTGCTATCTGTAGTATTTTTTT
>SPBV01000275.1 GCA_004525885.1 Nitrosomonadales bacterium | reverse complement strand
TGTCGGTACACTCACAAAGGAAACTTAATGCAGTAGCTCGTCAGTTAAATGAACGACCCAGGGAAACGTTATATTTTGAAACACCGGCAGAACGTTTTAACGCATGTGTTGCATTGACCGGTTGAAGTGGCAGCACAAAGCAGACGTTTACTTCAAAAAAAGAATCAAATCATTTGGTTTATTTTTGTTATGTCTATAAAAGACAGTACGGGGAAAAACGATAATTTCTATCGTAGAAAGTAAATTTTGCGGAATACAAATGGATTCAGATTATAAACATTCCATAAAAGCAATATGTTAAAATTTGGCATAAAAATATTTGCGAAATAATACCAGGAATTTTTAAAAAAGTAGCACTGTTGAGCTATTAGTCACTCTATTGGAACTATGCTTGCGGCTCACTGGGACCGAGCAAGAGACACTAAGAGCAGAAATTGGCAATGCACGTGGTTTATTCAGTGTTCTGACAGGCATAGAAAAATAAAACTAGAATACTACGATGTAAATTATCGCACTGCATCCCACACTTACAGACCCATCTGTACGTGAAATTAATTGAAGAATACAATTTACTGCTAGGTAACTTTATTAAATCTAGCAGAATTTATGCGAACAAGTCCTGAGTATCTACCTTTGACATAAAGTAGACACTAATAAACTTCATTCCATCTTTTAAAGCCAACTTTAGCCACTAGGATTCCTAGGCACATAACCCATAATGAAAAAATAGATAACCAAATTGAATCATTTAAGTGCCGCTCGGCTTTTCTAATTAAATTTTTATTTATTGCCAAACTTTCCCCGTTTTCCTTTAAATCAACCGTACTTTTATTTCTCTTTTTCTTTATAGCTTTTAACCTACTCTGTATCTCACTTAGTCTTATTTTTCTCTTCTCTAAATACTCTCTCTTCTTCTTTACATGTTCTTCTGGCCTACGTATAGACATAAGTTTGGAACTCTCTTCTTTCTCAATTTCCAGTAAATGTCGCTCTACGAAATGATCTAGTATCTCTACATTTTTAGTTATGTCGTGTACATTTATTTCTATTAGCTTACGCTTGAATTCAATACTTTCATTACTTAATAACACATTACTAGTTAATCCATGTATGAAGAAAATGAAGAAAATCATCCCAATAATTGGAGCAACCACAAGGAATATTCCAATTATCACATAGAACTTATATATCCGGTTAGTAAAGCTAGAAATCTGTCTATCCTCCTCAAATGTATAGATGTACCATCTACACTCACCCCTTTTCTAGTTATCCCATCATCCCATCATCTCCGAAATATTTTTAATAAAGATTATATTTTTCTTCTGAGCTGAAAATGGGTTACCTAATTTGAACCTCCAACAGAATCATCAGAAAGAGCTGTATAAGAAACACCATTAATGCTCCTTACTGAAGGTCTGTACCCGCTATTCAATCAATGTTGGGTCAAGATATTGATAATCATATATAAGATATCTGACTATAAAGTAACCATACATCAAAAATGAACTATTAATCTGTTAATAACCGTCCTATTTGACCTTCAAATCTTGATTACAAGGTTACTCATTTCTGTATCAATATTAGGTCTTATAAGTAATATTGAAATTAAGAGGCAGGATAACTTCACTTACACTTCATTTTGCAGCTAACCGGAACCATGTGGTCGATCGCTGGACTCCGGATTTTTATAGAAGTAAATTCAGAAAAAATGGCATGGAAAATTTAAGAATTTGCGCTGCTTCAGTAGAAGCATCAGATAAGAAAATTCAGTGATTTCTTAAGAAAAAAAATGAAGGCGACGAGAATCGAATTGTAGCCTGCGACCATTACTGCAAGACGCTCTATATTTTTCCTATTTCAATGTACCAACAAATATATTACTTTTGAATTGTGATTTATTGCCATCCTAATCACATTTGTAATGTTGTATTGTTTCCCTTCCACTATTATTTCTTGCAGGTAAATTTCCATATACTTTATCCCACACTATTGGGGAAATTGGAGACCACAGTCTTTTCGATTTTTTTCCGCTCGACCAAATGCCCTTTACCCATATTTTCAGAGAATAAAATGTTATACAATCCTCGACACTGCTCTTCCTTGCAGTCGAATACATATTGTGATTTCTTTGACATGTTTGGCTCAGAGCCACCTCCTCTTCCTGTCTTATGGTCGACCAAAGTTCACATTTCTACAATGTTTCCGGACTTGCCGATAGTTTTGGGATCGCCGTAGATGATAGTCTCGTCAGAATCACTGCCAATCTCAACCCACTCCGCCACCGCACCACTTACTTACAACAGCCAGTATTAAAGTTAATAGTAGGTTTTTTTATTTAATCTCTAGATTATTATTCGCAGCTCTTATATTTTTTCTTTTCGCAGTCCCGCGCCATCCTTTCCGCATCTGCAATTTGAGTAGGTGTCATTTCATTAGCTACTATTTCTCGATACTTTTTTGCTTCTTCGATCCCATTGCCAGCAACAATGTTGAACCACATGTGTGCACGAACAAAGTCTTGCGTTACTCCTTTGCCAGTGTCATACATCACGCCAAGGTTATATTGTGCTTCTGGATCCCCTTGTTCTGCCGCTAGGCGATACCACTTCTCTGCTTCCTTATAATCTTGGGTTACCCCTTCACCGT
>SPBV01000236.1 GCA_004525885.1 Nitrosomonadales bacterium | reverse complement strand
TCTTCAGACGTTTATTACGATCTGTTGGATGATGCTAATTTCTACACATGGGACAAGGTTGGGCCAAAAGCCTCTATCCTTACCGGTGCCGTAGGACAAGCACTTGGAAGTAACGTTATCATTTCTGGTGAGTTTGCTGCAAAGCCAACTACTACAAACACTGGAATTGGGGCGGTATGTGTCAATACGCGTAACTATATTTTAGGTCAGTATAAAGGCCTACGTATGGAAAACGATACCAATGTTGAATACCAACAAAAGTTAATTGTAAGTACAATGCGTTGGGCTTTCCAACAACTTACAACTAATGAAGGTAATGCAGCTGGTACTTTCCTTTGGACGTAACATAAAAGCAGAAGACGGGCAGGCTTGCTGGGCATGCCTGCCCGTTTTTACGAGAGAGTTTAGAAAACATGGCAGATTTAGTAACGATTACAGAATATAAAGCTTATGCATCTATCTCTAGCACATCTAGTGATGCACAGCTTACCATACTAATTCCTATGGTGAGTTCTTTCGTAAGAACGTATTGTAATAGAACATTTGAAGATAACACTACAGCTACGGCAGGTGTAACAGAATCATACAGTGGTGGAGGCTTTTTATTTTATGTTAAAGAACCACCAGTAGTAGGTATAATTTCAATGCTTTGTAAAACCTACTCTACCGGAGATTATGTAGAAATGGTTTCGGGGGTGGACTATGAGTATGATGAAGATACTGAAGCAATAGTAAGTTTGTGGGAAGAAGGGTTTCCAAACATTCCAAACGCAATTAAAGTTGTGTACAATGGTGGATTTGCTTCTATACCTGCGGATTTAAAACTGGGAATATTTTATTTAATTACTTATTATCTAAAAGGAGAAATGGTAGCCAAAAAATCGCTAAACTCTAAACAGCTCGCTATCGAAAATGTCTCCTCTTTAGATTTACCTCCCCATATTAAACGTATATTTGATTTATATAGGTTGGTTGAATAATGTCTAAGGCAGCACTAGAGTCTATAATGAAGGGGGTCCTAAAATATTCCCAATTAAAAAACACCTTAAGAGGTGTAACTACCCCAGGGTCTATATATAGAAAGGCTTCCTTAGTAGCACCACATAGAGTAGAATTAACAAAGAAAGCTATAGAAGCTCAATTAATGGCAATGATTACGGATACGAAGGGTTTAAATCTTCAAACAGTCAAGGCCCCTACGCTAAAAATATTGGTTGATATAGTTTACGAAAATATTAAAAAAGCGTTACTAGCCGAAGGTTTTGAGTGGAGTGAGTCTAGTCATAGTTTTTACATACAGTCTGAAGAGGATGAAACTGAACAAAGAAATATTTTCCGTAAAATAGGCGCAGCTTTTAACCAAGCTTTTGATGGGAATAAAGCATACGGACCGTTTTTTGATTTTCTTATAAATAATTTGACCGATAAGAACGACGTAGCTCATGTTGTAACCTTTAAAAATAATCTAGGAACAAGTAAACAGGCCCTACAAGGTTACGGGTTTGACGTTGGCCATATAGAGGCTAACGTATCCGCAGCATTTAAAGCGGTAGTATGGAACTCCCTTAAAGAAGACTTTGAACATAAGAAAAATAAGAATAAAAATTTAGATTTTAGAAATAAGGCTGCAGTAACAAAAGAATTAGACAGGGTTATTGAGGAATGGAATAAACTAATACAAGACCCTGTAGCAGGTAACGTACTGTATGATTATTTAATACGAGAAAAAATAGTGTCGGACGCCGTAAGTGCAAAAGCAACGGTGGAAGGGTTTTTTGAACATACATTAGAATTCGCCAGAGATGTCAGCAGTGGTGTGGCTGTGGCCCAATTAAAATATGAGCCTAAACTTAAAGACGAAGATTCTATGAGTAAGATAGCGCGGCAAGTAGTAGTTTCAATTATACCAGAATATGGAAGAGGTAACCAAGCTAAGGGCTCTACTTTAGAGAAAAATATATTATACCAATTAGAAGTTATTGGCGCATCCTCTGTCAAATCCTCTCAAAATCGTCTTAGCAAAGTAATGGAGCAATGGATAGCTGGAGAGTTAAAAGTATCTGGACTTCCTGTATTGATTGATGTGGAAGGGTCTAGAACTTTTAGAGAAAGTATGGGCATAGCCCTGCATCAACTTTTAAGCACTGGAAAAACAACTCCGCAAAAAATTCGATCAAAAGCAAGTATACCTAAAACTGCTTCTGTAAGAAAAGCGAAACCCGCCCAATTTAAAGATCCCAGACCATTAAATATACCAAGACCAGTTGTACCTAGTATACGAGGACGTTCGGGTAGATTTCAATCACTAGTTAATATAGTTAATATGGTCAACATGCGACTAGCTGAAAAAATAAGACAAAATATGGGGTCTCCAAGACTTAATTGGAGAACAGGCAGATTTGCGGAATCCGCAAAAGTTTTAACTGCTAGTAGAGACAGCGATGGCTTAGTAAGAATGCCCTATACATACATGAAAACGCCATATCAAACATTTGAACCGGGGTATGCCCAAGGTTCCAGAGCCAGAAACCCTAAAGTGGTCATATCAGAAAGTATAAGGCAATTAGCGACTAGATTAGTCACTTCTAATTTAAGGGTGGTAAGAATATGAGTGCTAGATCAAAAATTGTAGATACTATAGTAACCAAGCTTAAAGCTATAGATGGAACTGGAGTTTATAAGTCTGATCTTAGTAATAATGTTTCGAATATTTTAAAGTTTTATGATGAATTAAGTGATTTCCCTTTTGTATCTGTAATATCCGGATATGAAAATAGAGAATACCTGCCAGGAGATTTTAGATGGGGAAACTTAAATATATCCATCAAAGTGTACGTACAAAATGAGTACGCTCAGGCAGAATTAGAAAAAACGTTAGCAGATATAGAATATGTGATATCTGAAAACGAACAGTTAGTGTATGATGGAACTAACCAAACAACCGAAATTTTAATCACCTCGATTCAGACAGATGAAGGGGTTTTAAATCCGATTGGTGTGGGAGAAATTAACTTAGTAGCAAAATACCAAGTTATGTCACACAATCCGTGAAACGTAGTTTAACTTCAAAGCGAATAAATATTCAGCAACGAATGTAATACTACACAGAAATAAAAGGAGATATACGTAAATGGCAAATATTAATCTGTCGCGTAATACGAAAGTTTACTACACAAGTAATATTGCAGCAGACAGTGGCTATGACGATTCGAATACCTTTGAAATTCAAGTAATGAATGGTTA
>SPBV01000015.1 GCA_004525885.1 Nitrosomonadales bacterium | reverse complement strand
GGCAAATTGCGCGACCTGTCATGGTCTGAAGGGAGAAGCTACAACCGGATGGCGTGAAAAAGGCGCAGACGGAAAATATCCTCCGCCACCTCTGAATGGCAGCGCTCACGCTTGGCACCACTCAACAGATACGATGTCAAAAGTGATTCATGAAGGTAGCCCGCCTGGTATTGGAGGTATGCCTGCATGGGGAAATAAATTAACAGACCAGGAAATTAATGACGTAATAGTTTGGATTACATCAATATGGCCAGCTGAGATATATGATATTTGGTATAAGGAAATAGAAAAAAAGCACCAAGGAAAGAAGCAACACAAATTAGACTAGACACTAGCTGATCTGTAGACTTAGGAAACTTATATGCTGACTTTATTCAATCCACTAGGTTGGTGTAGTAAAATTACACCAACCAACTCACATTACTCACTATAAAAACAATATTTTCTTTAATAAAATAAGCTGCAGAATCTTAGGACTATTCTTTTTTTGTCTTTTCTTTTTCTATCACTACTTTTTGTGTCGCTACTTTCTTTGCAACCGATCGTGCGGGAAGTTTCTCCCGTATACGTGCTGATTTTCCAGAACGATCTCGAAGATAATAAAGCTTTGCGCGACGTACATCTCCACGGCGTTTGATCTCTATACTACTAATTAGTGGCGAATAAGTTTGGAAAGTACGCTCTACTCCTTCACCACTGGATATTTTTCGTACAGTAAAGGCCGAATTGAAACCACGATTACGTTTAGCGATTACCACTCCCTCATAGGCTTGAACACGACTACGTGCTCCTTCAACAACTTTTACTTTAACAATCACGGTGTCTCCAGGGGAAAAATCCGGTATAGTCTTGTTTAAGCGTTTAATCTCTTCTGTTTCAAGTTGTTCAATCAGATTCATTTCTGCTCCTTACTTTGATTCACTTTGCACTTATTATCTATAAAAGCCATCTTAAACTCTTCCAATAGTTTCTTTTCTTCAGTAGTCATGCCTTGTTCAATTCTCAGCGCCAACAAATCTGGGCGTCTGAGCCATGTCCTACCCAACGCCTGTTGCAAGCGCCAGCGGTTGATTTTAACATGGTCGCCAGACGTCAATATCTCCGGCACCATATCTCCTTGATAAACTTCAGGACGTGTGTAGTGTGGAAAATCCAACAAGCCATCCACAAATGAGTCCTGGTCTGCAGATTCTGGGTCGCCTAACACTCCTGGTATCTGTCTAACCATACTGTCTATCAATACCATTGCCGGCAACTCTCCACCAGAAAGAACATAATCCCCAATAGAAATTTCCTCGTCCACCTGCTGTTTTATCAAACGTTCATCCACGCCCTCGTAGCGACCTGAAATTAGTATTAGCCCGGGTAATCGGCCCAATTTCTTCACTAATTTATGGTTAAGAATTCGACCCTGGGGGGAAAGATAAATCACTTTCATCCCACTGACTCCACATGCTGCCTGCCTTGCTTTAGCTGCTGTGATAGCTTTTTCCAGTGGATCAGCTAACATCACCATACCTGGCCCGCCTCCATACGGGCGGTCATCCACCGAACGATGAACATTCTCAGTAAATTCGCGCGGATTCCACGTATGCAGTTCGTAAAACTTATTTTCTTTCGCTCGGCCAGTTACACCATATTTTGTTATGGAATTGAACATTTCTGGAAATAAGGTAATGACGTCAAATTCAAAAGCCATTGTCCGTTACCCTAGTAGTCCAACCCCCAATCTACAATAATTTGGTGAGCCTCTAAATCCACCTTCACAATTACTTGATCGATGAAGGGAATTAGTCTTTCATTCTCACCTTCTTTTAGGCTCTGAATTTGTAGAATATCATTGGATCCTGATTCTATTAATCCAATTACGTTTCCAAGATCTTCACTCTGCAAATTAACCACTTTTAAGCCAATAAGATCTGACCAGTAATAACCGTCTTTACCGCTACTTGATAATACCGGCAACTGATTACGAGGAATCGCAATCTGCATGCTTCTCAACACCATAGCAGCAGTACGATCAGTGCATTGCTCCAACAAAGAGATTAACATTTTGGCATGAACATTACACTTAATAACCTTCGTTTCACGCCATTTTCCATCACCTTTACCCAGCCACCACACAGAGTAATCAAGCAAACCACCCACAAACTCAGTAAATGGAAAAACCTTAACCCAGCCATGCACTCCAAAGGAACCGACAATCTTCCCCATCACAACCATGGGTTCAGTTGCTTCGCTTTCCTTAGCTGTTTGCTGCTGTTTTCTGCTTTCCAAATTGCTTGACAAGTCTTGTTACAGTGTCAGATAGCTGCGCACCCTGCGACTGCCAATAAGTGATGCGATCAAGTCGTACGCGCAATCCTTCCTCATTTTTCATCGCACTGGGATTATAGAATCCAATGCGCTCAATGAACTTACCATCACGGGGATTACGTGAATCAGCTACCACCATATTAAAAAACGGGCTCTTCTTAGCACCGCCTCGCGCCAGTCGAATTATGACCATGTCTGAACCGCCTATAAGAATCTGAAACTGAAAAGTGTGTGATTTTACGGCAATTTTCCTTATTTTAGCAAGTAAAAAACATTCCCTGATGGTAAAAAGGAGTAGGATATAAATCTCGGAGTAGCTCTTATCTTTGCTACATAATTTACTGTATGCCCCAATACTTAGTATTTTAATTAGTGTGCGCGCTCCCAATTTACTCCGACCCCAAGTTCTACTAATAGTGAGACGTCCAGTTTTGCGGCACTGCCCATAAGTAACGGCAATGCTCTTTTTATTATCTCTACCTCGTTATCAGGCACTTCTAGTACCAATTCGTCGTGGACCTGCATAATAAGTTTGCTACTCAGCTTTTCTTGTATCAGCCAATTACGTACTGCAATCATGGCAAATTTGATAATATCTGCTGCTGTACCTTGCATTGGCGCATTGATTGCAGCACGTTCTGCAGCTTGTCTACGATTACCGTTGGGACTATTGATTTCTGGTAGCCATAGTCTGCGACCAAACACAGTTTCGACATAGCCAGTTTTTTTAGCGCCTTCTCTGGTACTATCCATATAGTCCGCTACACCTGGATAACGGGCAAAATAGCGATCCATGTAGGCACGTGCGGCAGCCCTTTCAATACCCAGCTGCAAAGCAAGTCCAAATTCAGACATACCATATATCAGCCCAAAATTGATAATTTTGGCATAGCGACGCTGTTCACTATCTACCATATCAAGTGACACACCAAACACTTCTGCAGCAGTGGCACAATGAATGTCCTCGCCTAGACTAAAAGCTTTAAGTAATCCCATATCCTTTGAAATGTGGGCCATAATGCGTAATTCAATTTGTGAATAATCAGCAGAAATAATCTGATGCCCCGGTGGTGCAATGAATGCTTCACGAATACGGCGACCCTCCGCAGTACGTATTGGAATATTTTGCAAATTGGGTTCGTTGCTGGATAGCCGGCCAGTCACTGCCACTGCCTGGGCATAATTAGTGTGTACCCTTCCAGTATCAACATTTACCATACGCGGCAGTTTATCTGTATAAGTTGTTTTGAGCTTGGCAAGACTACGATAATTAAGCAAGATTTTCGGCAATGGATAATCCAGCGCTAGTTGTTGTAACACTTCTTCATTTGTGGAGGGAGCCCCGCTCGGGGTCTTCTTAACGACGGGGAGTTTGAGTTGGCCAAATAGTATTTCCTGAATTTGTTTAGGTGAATTTAGATTAAATGGTTGGCCAGCAATTACAAAAGCCTTTTCCTCAAGCAAGAGCATCTTCTCACCTAATTCTCGACTTTGGATTTTCAACATATTTGTATCCAGCAATACACCGTTGCATTCCATCTCAAAAAGCACCTCTAACACTGGTATTTCGAGTGTACGATAAACGTTTTCAAACTTAGTATTATCCGTAATTTGTGGGTATAGGTGCTGATGCAATTGTAGTGTGATGTCAGCATCCTCCCCGGCATATTTCGTGGCGTGCTCTATATCCACCTGGTCAAAACTGATTCTGCTAGCACCTTTACCAGTAATTTCATCGTAGCTAATAGTTTTGATATCAAGATGGCGTAACGCAAGATTATCCATATCATGTGGACGATGCGATTCCAGCACATAAGATTGCAATAACGTATCGTGCATGATGCCATTCAAGGCAACACCATGATTTGCAAAAATGTGTTTATCGTACTTTAAGTTTTGCCCGAGCTTTGGCCTGCTAGGGTCTTCCAACCAGAATCTAAGTTTATCTAACACATAGCTTATTTCCATCTGTATAGGAGCTCCGGTATAACGATGAGCTAGTGGCAAATAAGCAGCGTGATGTGATTTGATAGAGAATGATATACCAACGAGCGATGCTCTCATTGGATCTAGCCCGGTAGTTTCAGTATCGATAGAAACTAGGGGCGCACTTTTAATATATTCAATCCATTCGTCCAATTGAAATTTAGTTAGTATGGTCTGGTAATTTGTATAAATATCTTCAACAAGAATTTGTTGACCCATGTCTATCTCTTGATTCTCTATTATAGATTGTGTGTGATTTATTCCCAAAAAACCTGAGCTTTTTTGGTCCACACCTGTATATTGTTGTAATTCGCGCAACCAAGTCCTGAAATCCAACCTCTCATAAAGTTCTATAAGTTTTATCGTATCCTGTGGTTGCAATCCAAGATTATTTAGACCGACAGGCAGAACCACATCACACTTAATAGTGAGTAGTTCACGCGATTTCTCAAGCCAGTCGAATGTTTTGCGCAAATTTTCTCCAACTACACCATCAATATCTTTAGCATGAACTATAAGGTTATCCAGTGTGCCGTATCGTTTAAGCCATTTTACTGCTGTCTTCGGTCCGACCTTCTCCACGCCTGGGATGTTATCTGCTTTGTCACCCACCAATGTCAGATAGTCCAATATTCTTTCAGGCTCAACACCAAACTTGGCAAGTACACCAGCTTCATCAAGGATTTCGTTGTTCATAGTATTTACCAGTGTTATCTGATTATTTACCAATTGCGCGATATCCTTATCGCCAGTAGAAATAATACAGCGCATCTTTTCATTCTCAGCTTGTTTTGCCAACGTGCCGATCACGTCGTCTGCCTCTACTCCTTCGATTATCAGCATTGGCCACCCCAAGGCATGTATACATTCATGTAGTGGTGTAATCTGTGCCGCCAGATTATCTGGCATGGGTGGACGGTGTGCTTTGTACTCTGGATACAAATAGTCACGAAAAGTCTTACCTTTTGCATCAAATATACACGCGCTATAATCAGCTGGGTAATCGTTGTGCAAACGGCGCAGCATGCTGATAACACCTTTGATAGCCCCAGTTGGCTCATTATGGCGATTTCGTAAATCAGGTAACGCATGAAAAGCGCGATACAGGTATGATGAACCATCAACCAACAACAGTGTTTTCATAAAATTTTTCTAAAGGTTATCCATGAACCAAAAAGATAAACCACCCAGTAACGTGACCGTTAACCACCTAGATAGAGACTGGTCAGCACGGGAATCGTGGCGCGTATTTGGAATTATGGCAGAATTTGTCGAGGGAACAGAACGCCTTAATTCCATTAAACCTGCAGTTAGCATTTTTGGCAGTGCACGTACTAGTGCTGACCATCCATACTATAAACTAGCAGAACAAATTGCGCTGCAATTGTCTGATGCGGGTTTCTCAGTAATCTCAGGTGGTGGCTCTGGTATTATGGAAGCAACAAATAAAGGAGCATATTTCGGAAAATCACCTAGCGTCGGCCTGAATATCCAACTTCCAAATGAACAGCATAGCAATACCTATCAGGATATTAGTCAAACTTTTCGCCATTTTTTTGCGCGTAAATATATGTTTGTAAGATTTGCCACCGCCTATGTAGTTATGCCGGGTGGGTTTGGTACGCTGGATGAACTGATGGAGGCACTTACGCTGGTGCAAACCGGAAAAACTCGGAAAATGCCAATTATTTTGGTCTGTTCGGATTTCTGGAGTGGCATACTTAGCTGGTTTCGACAGTCACTAATAGCTGAGAATATGATCTCTGCAGAAGATATGGATTTGATACAAGTAATAGATGATCCCAATCAAATAGTTAGCGCAATTTTTAAGTATTACGAAACCCGTGGTTTCGAACCTACTGCAGCAGAATTGGAAGTTCAACTCAATCTATAACAACACGTGTCGATAGAATGTATAAACCAGCTCATCTAGGGAACACTGTGCATCTAATACTTCTTGTGTTGCTACTTAGTTTGACAGCGCCTGCTACGGCGCAGTCTACCCAACCCAGCAACGTGCAGGAAGTGCTGCCACCGCCAGAGCTCCCGGAATTACCATTAGAGTCACCTAACGCTGAAGACCCTCTGTTAGAAGAGCCACTGGTTATTATCAGGAAACGTGGAGAAGATAAGATTGAAGAATACCGCATAGATGGCAGGATACACGTAATCAAGGTTACTCCACGTATTGGTTTTCCATATTACTTATATGACGATACTGGCGATGCCTCATACGCCAATGACGGCGTTCTTGACGATGGCATACGCGTGCCAATGTGGAAGATATACGAGTTCTAAACTTTCCTAAATAACAAGGGAGAATAGCGCATCAGCCTATACTTCTGCACCTTTACCACTTCTTACTCATGTCTGTATTCACCACTGTTACTCAAGAACAACTCTCTACCTGGCTCGAAAGCTATTCCCTTGGTACGCTAATTGACTTGCAAGGCATATCTTCCGGTATTGAAAACACAAACTATCTCGTCACTACTACTCATGGAAAATACATTCTCACACTTTTTGAAAAACTAATTGCCTCTGAGTTACCCTACTACCTCAACCTTATGGTACATCTCTCGCACCATGGTATTCCTTGTCCCAGTCCGATGGCTAACCTTGACAATAAATTTCTGGGATATCTAAATGGTAAGCCAGCAAGCCTTGTTACTCATTTACCCGGAAGCTCGCTTGAGTATCCAACCCCAGAACAATGCGCACAAGTGGGGACACTAATAGCGAACATGCACTTGTCGGGTCTATCCTTTCCAGAAAAAATGGGTAATCCACGTGGGCCTAAGTGGCGAGAAACTATAGTACCCACACTCATACCGCTTCTACCGGTAGTAGAGGCGGATATTCTTAAGAAAGAAATGCATTTCCAATCACTATACCAATTTGGAGATCTCCCGCGCGGTGTAATTCATGCAGATCTGTTTCGTGACAACATACTATTCAACAAAAACAGCGTTGGTGGCGTAATCGATTTTTACTTCGCCTGCAACGATGTTCTATTGTACGATCTCGCTATTGCTGCTAATGACTGGTGTATAGTTGAAAATGAAAAACTGAACGAAGCCCACATGTTGTCCATGCTTCAAGCATATCATTACACGCGTCCGCTCACGTCCGCTGAACGTAATGTCTGGCCAGTGATGTTGCGTGCTGCAGCATTACGCTTCTGGATATCAAGACTATATGACTACTATTTGCCACGCGAGGGAGAGCTTACTCATGCAAAAAACCCAGACTATTTTAGGCGCATACTACAAAGTCATTTATTATCTCAGGCTAAACAAGCGCAAGTTTGGGTTTGAGTAGAAATTATTAGATCAAGGTTGAGCGACGATTCTCCACTCTAGGTAGGCAGGAAATAATGAAAGCAAAACAAGTTGGCGCAAAACAAAGTTTACAGTGGATACTAAATGGTTTCTACTTATTTCGCTGCAGCCCGATAATCTGGATCATACTATGCGGTTCTTGGCTAAGTATTGCGGTCGTATTTGCAGCCGCAGTTTCATTCGCCCCATTAGAAAGTTTACCTTTTAATATAGGACAAGCTATTTTTACAATACTTTCTCCAGTTTTTCTAGCTGGTCTAATGACCGGATGTAAAGCTCTTGAACAAGATAAAAAATTAGAAATTGGTCATTTATTTGCAGGATTCCGAGCAAATACTATTCCGCTGATAACATTGGGGGGAATCTCCCTGGTAGGATCGTTATTAATCTTAAGCTTAGCCTCGATAATAGGAGGTGATACTTTGATGGACCTACTATTAGAGGGAAAAAAGGTTAACGAAAATGAGTTAAAAACTGTCTCGGGCAACGCGTTATCTGCCACCCTAGTGCTTCTAGCATTGTCTGTCCCACTAATGATGGCCACTTGGTTTGCACCGTTATTGATAATGTTTGACCGTATGTCCCCTTATGCGGCCATGCGACTGAGTTTCTTTGGCTGCCTTTCAAATTTCATACCTCTTCAGATTTATGGTATATCGTTAATTATTCTAACAATAATTTCCTCAATACCCTATGGGCTGGGATTTTTCATACTAATACCAACGGTTTTTGCCTCAATTTATGCGAGTTACAAAGCTATATTCGTTGATACATCTGAAACAGAATAATCCGGTTGATTCTTTGCTAATTTCCTCAATTAGGTAGAGACCAGTTTGGCATATTCCAACGATAACCATTTTGTTCCAGCTTGACTGAATTTTACCTGAACACGCGCATCTGAACCACCACCTTCACAATTGACGATTATGCCCGTTCCGAACTTAGCGTGAACTACGTTTTGTCCTATACGCCATTGCGATGCCTCCATGCCCGTAATGCCTAATGTGCGATCCTGTATCCCGAATTTAGAATTCCGAGTCAGCATACCAGACCTCGGATCTGCGGCTCCTAGCTCTTGCTCCATAATTCCTGATACTTGTTGCGTGATTACTTCTTCTTGTACAGGACGCAACCACTCCAGTAAGCTATCCGGAATTTCTTCTAGAAAACGTGATGGGATGTTATAACGAGTCTGGCCATGCAACATGCGGCTCTGCGTAAAACTTAGATACAACCTCCGCTGCGCACGAGTCAGAGCCACATACATTAGACGACGCTCCTCCTCTAGTCCACCTACTTCGTTACGACTGTTCTCGTGAGGAAACAAACCTTCTTCCAGCCCACTCAGAAAAACACTATGAAACTCTAATCCCTTGGCAGAATGCACAGTCATCAATTGGAGTGCATCCTGATTATTACCGCTCTGATGTTCCCCCGCTTCCAGCGATGCGTGTGCAAGAAACGTAGCGAGACTACCGTCATCTGCTTCTTGAATGTAACTAGTAGCAGCATTGATCAATTCATTCAAATTTTCAAGCCTGTTAGCCCCTTCGCGCTGAGCACGGTAATAATCCACAAGTCCGCTATGCTCTAACATATGATCAACGATTTCAGGCAACGGCAACTCTAGGCAACCTTGCTGCATCGACTCAATCAAGACTACAAAACTGTTAAGTCCTTTTTTTGGTTTGTCTGCTTTTCTACTCTCAATGTGTGAAACTGAGGCCATGTCTTCTGATTCCTGAATCGGAATTGCTCCAACCCTATATTTTTCTAATGCTGCCTGCCATAGGCTCCCCCCCTGCTGCTTGGCATCAAACTGTAACTGTTCCAAACTACGTATGCCAATTCCGCGCGCAGGAAAGTTAATAATCCGTAACAAAGCATTATCATCATTCTGGTTAGCAATCATCCGTAAATATGCCAATGCATGTTTGATTTCCTGACGTTCAAAGAAACGTAAGCCCCCATATACGCGGTAAGCTAGCGAAGCGTTAAACAAAGCATGTTCTAACACGCGTGATTGTGCATTAGAGCGGTAAAGTAATCCTATCTGAGATAACCTTACCCCACCAGCTTGCAAAAACTTAGCCTCTTTTACAATGAAAGCGGCCTCATCAAAATCAGTCTGTGCGTTGTACACTCTTAATGGCTCCCCGTGACCTTCTGAGGTCCATAGGTTTTTATCCAAGCGTCCACTGTTATTTCGTATTAACGTATTAGCCGCATCCAATATGTTGCCATGTGAGCGATAGTTTTGTTCGAGTTTAATAATTTTTGAGATATGAAAATCATGCTCGAAATCCTTCATATTACCGGTATTAGCACCACGAAAAGCATAGATACTTTGGTCATCATCACCCACTACAAATACAGCAGCTTCCACACCAGCAAGCAGCTTAAGCCACTTGTATTGTAATTGACTTGTATCTTGAAACTCATCTACTAAAATATGATTGAACCGACTGCTATAGTGCCTCTGCAAAATCTCATTACGAGTAAGTAGTTCGTAACTACGCAACAAAAGTTCAGCAAAATCTACCATGCCTTCCTTGTTACACTGCTGCTCGTACGCCGAATAAAACTCGCCCATCTTACGCGTAAAATCATCGTATACTTCGACCTGTGACCCTCTTAATCCCTCATCTTTTGCATTGTTGATAAACCACTGAACCTGACGTGGCGGAAATTTTTCGTCGTCTGCACCGATACCTTTTAAGACGCGCTTTATAACCGCTAATTGATCTGCTGAATCAAGAATTTGGAAAACACGCGGCAATCCAGCGTCCTGATAATGCGCACGCAACATGCGGTTACATAAACCGTGAAAAGTTCCCACCCACATACCCTGAATATTGATCGGTAGCATAGCGGAAATACGCGCGAGCATTTCCTTTGCCGCTTTATTGGTGAAAGTGACAGCTAATATGCTATGAGGACTAACCTGCCTAGATTGGATTAAATACGCAATACGGGTAGTGAGTACCCGTGTTTTGCCACTACCTGCTCCTGCCAGTATTAGGGCTGACTGATGCGGCAGCGTGACCGCTTTGAGTTGCTCATTATTGAGACCGGAAAGTAAAAGAGACATTAGAATGAGGCTGCTTCCGGAATAAATTCTAAACAGAAATTATACAACCTTCGCCAATCCGTGGAAGAAACAAAATTTGCCAGAACATCCTTTATCTAGAAAATCTACATAACCATTTATTTCTTTTTTCTTCTCTCCACCAAATTTAGAATCAGCGGCGTCAATATTAATTCTATCGACAGTCCCATTTTTCCACCAGGAACAACAATAGTGTTAGGACGCGACATAAAGGAATCATGAATCATGGAAAGCAGATAGGGAAAATCTACACTTTTGGGATCTCGGAAGCGAATCACAAAGAAGCTCTCCTCCAATGCTGGAATTTCCCTTGCGATAAATGGGTTAGACGTGTCCACGGTCGGCACCCTCTGAAAATTGACATGAGTACGTGAGAACTGGGGAGTAATGAAATACACGTAATCGTGCATACGTCGCAAGATAGTGTGAGTTACTGCTTCCACCGAATAACCACGCGCATTTGTATCGCGATGGATTTTCTGAATCCATTCTAGATTAACGGCTGGAACAACTCCTACCAATAAATCCACATATTTAGCGACATCAGCAGTGTCACTCTTTACACCACCGTGCAGACCTTCATAAAACAGCATATCAGAACCGCGAGCAATCGATGCCCAAGGAGTGAATGTACCCGCCCTCTGTTTGTGAGGTTCAGCTTCTTTATCATTATGTAAATAAAGGCGCGTCTTACCGCTACCACTCTTGCCGTATTCTTTGAAGAGCATTTCAAGTTTCTTGAACTCGTTAGCGTCAGGACCAAAATGACTGATGGGGCGACCACCCTTTTTCTCTGATTCAGCTACGGCTTTCTTCATCGTATCACGATCATAGCGATGAAAACTGTCACCTTCTACTACAGCAACATTAATTTTTTCTCGGTGAAAAATATGTTCAAAACTGTTTTTGACCGTTGAGGTGCCAGCACCAGACGATCCTGTGACGGCAACAACAGGATGTTTTTTTGACATGCAAGATTTCTCCTGAAACAGTAATAATAAATAGTACGGACAAAAGAACTGCCCATAAACCCACAAATCCTAACAGAATTACAAATGACAGAATAGTCAAATTTCTTTATTGTTATGATACGGCTTTTATTAATATATGAGCAAGAGATCAAACATAACATGTGAAAACTTATAATTTGCAACAAATTTCATAAGAACTTCCCTGTTCTTAGCCAAATGTAATTTTATCCATATGATATTACTGTAATAATAAATGCATGTTATAAGCGGTAACTAGGCATTCTTCACGTTATAATTATCCGCTTAACGGTAATTACTTCTATGCAAGAAAAATATAATCCACAGAAAATTGAACTAGATGCTCAGCGTTACTGGGACAAAACCAATGCTTTCAAGGCTGCTGAGACTCCAGGTAAGAAAAAATATTATTGCCTTTCGATGTTCCCCTACCCATCTGGAAAACTCCACATGGGGCATGTTCGCAATTACACTATTGGTGATCTGCTATCACGTTATCATCGTATGCAGGGTTGTAACGTGTTGCAACCCATGGGCTGGGATGCTTTTGGGCTGCCTGCAGAAAATGCGGCAATACAAAACAAAGTGCCACCTGCAAAGTGGACTTATGACAACATCACCTATATGCGTAAGCAATTACAGAGCTTGGGACTGGCCATAGATTGGGATAGGGAATTCGCTACCTGTAAGCCAAACTACTACCACTGGAACCAATGGCTGTTTCTACGAATGCTGGAAAAGGGTATTGCCTACAAAAAAACTCAAGTGGTAAATTGGGATCCAGTGGATCAGACTGTTTTAGCCAACGAGCAGGTGATAGACGGACGTGGTTGGCGTACTGGCGCATTGATTGAAAAACGTGAAATTCCAGGTTACTACCTCAGCATTACCCAATATGCAGAAGAATTACTCAGTGATCTCGATAAATTGTCTGGCTGGCCAGAGCGTGTAAAAACGATGCAGGCCAATTGGATTGGTAAAAGTTCCGGTGTGAATGTTACTTTCCCTAACGATACCGCAACCAACATGCCGCAAGCGCTAAAAGTATTCACCACCCGCGCAGACACCTTGCTGGGCACAACTTACGTGGCAATGGCAGCAGAGCACCCAATAGCGTTACATGCAGCAAAAAATAATCAAGTTCTAGCTGCTTTCATCATAGAGTGCAAGAACAACGTTACAGTGGAAACAGGACTTGCTACTCAGGAAAAGAAAGGCATATACACAGGGTTATTTGTTATCCACCCACTCACCGGCTCAAAAATACCCGTATGGATTGCAAATTATGTATTAATGGGCTACGGCGAAGGTGCGGTTATGGCTGTCCCCGCACATGACGAACGGGATTTTGAGTTTGCGAAGAAATACAACCTACCTATTAAACAAGTTATTTCAGCGCCAATTGGATCCCAATCAGGATCAGATTTTGAATTCAGTATCAATCAATGGAAAGACTGGTACGGTTCCAAGGAAGGAGCATGCATCAATTCTGGTAAATATAATGGTATGGATTTTCAAACAGCAGTTGATGCTATCGCTTCAGATTTATCTACTTTAGATTTGGGCGGCAAGAAAGTCCGATTCCGCTTACGTGACTGGGGTATTTCTCGCCAACGCTATTGGGGATGCCCAATTCCACTTGTACATTGCAACACATGCGGTACCGTTCCCGTTCCGGATGAGCAACTTCCAGTAGTATTGCCCGAGAACTTAGTGCCAGATGGTTCCTGTAATCCATTAGCAGAAACTCCGTCGTTTCACTCGTGTGACTGCCCCCAATGCGGCAAACCTGCACGACGCGAAACGGATACGATGGATACTTTTGTTGACTCATCTTGGTATTACATTCGCTATACATGTTCTGATCAAGACAAAACTATAACTGATACACGTACAGATTATTGGCTGCCAGTAGATCAATATATCGGTGGTATTGAGCACGCAATTCTACACCTGCTGTATTCACGTTTTTGGAGTAAGGTCATGCGCAATCTTGGACTGGTAAAATTTGATGAGCCTTTCTCGAATTTGCTTACCCAGGGTATGGTATTAAATGAAATTTTCTTTCGAAAAATAGAAGCTGGGCGCATAACTTACTTCAATCCAGTTGATGTTGATATTCAAACAGATGACCAAGGAAAACGTAGTGGCGCAGTTCTACGTGAAGATGGCCGGCCTGTAGAATTTGGGGGCGTTGGTACTATGTCAAAATCTAAAAATAATGGCATTGACCCGCAAAAACTGGTAGATGTATATGGTGCAGACACTGCACGGCTGTTCATAATGTTTGCAAGTCCACCCGAACAAACGCTTGAATGGGCAGATACAGGAGCAGATGGTGCATTCCGTTTCTTAAATCGGCTTTGGAAACAAGTATACAAGCATCTTCAACATGGCATAGTTGAACCTAGAATTAATAATGATCTTTCTACTGAACTTAAAACCATTCGTTTTCAATTGCATCAAACTATTGCAAAGGTAGACGATGATCTCGGAAGGCGCCACACATTTAACACCGCAATTGCTGCCGTGATGGAGTTAATGAACGCTCTCGCCAAAGTTCACGATTCCGATGCAACTTCCCGTAGTCTGATGCAAGAGGCACTAGAAAGTATCGTGCTTCTGCTCTCACCCATTGTTCCTCACATCTGCCATGCGTTGTGGCGAGAACTCAAACCAGGAACTGAGCTACTCGATCAACCGTGGCCAGAAGCTGATCTTACAGTGCTAGTGCAAGACGAAATTGAAATGATGGTACAGGTTAATGGCAAACTGCGCGGCCAGATACGCGTTGTCAAAGATGCCGAACGCGCAACTATCGAGCGAGTCGCGCTAGATAATGAACAAGTACAAAAATTTGTTGCTGGGTATGTAGTAAGAAGAATAGTGGTAGTTCCCGGAAGATTAGTAAATATTGTTATATAAAAAAACTGGGTTTTAATTGGGGATAAACCATGAAAAAAATATTACTGATTGTGCTCTGTTCTTTTTGCGTGGCCTGTGGTTTTCAGCTGCGTGGATCAACTTCAATCCCATTTAAATCAATATATATTTCTGCTTTGGAAGGGCAACCCATCGTTACAGAGCTTAAACGCACTATTCAAAATAGTGGCAAAACACTGGTTCTTGATAAGTCGCAGGATGCTGAAGCTACATTGCAAATCACCAATGCAAGAATTACAAAACATATCTGGTCAATTTCTGGAAGTGGTAGAGTACGTGAATTTCAACTGCGTTATCAGGTTTCATATCGCATAATTGACATAAAGGGGCTTGAAATTGCACCCACTAGCGTGGTTACCTTGACCCGTATTATGCCCTTTGCAGATGCTCAGGTTTTGGCAAAAGAAGGGGAGGAGAGAATGCTTGCAAGTGAAATGTATAGGGATGCTGCCTGGCAAATAATACAACGGTTGTCGAAAGCTCAACCTCAGTAATATCTTTTTAAGAAAATATCATTGAAATCAAGAGTTCTTGTAAATTTTACAGGTAGTATTGGAAATATTCTTCATGGCAAATGCTAACTATGCGTATCCATCCAACTCAGCTCAGCTTTTCCAGCATCTGCAAAAGCAACTCTTAACTTTTTATACTGTATACGGGGGGGAATCACTACTAGCCATCGAGGCTGCTGACTCGATTCGTATTAAGGCACGCCAAAATGGTTATATAGAACGAGAAATTTTTACAATAGATAATCAGTTCAGTGGGTCAGATTTACGACTAAGAGGTAACAGTTTGTCTCTGTTCGGTGAGCAACGAATAATGGATCTACGTGTTCCCTCTGGCAAACCTGGAAAAGAAGGTAGTAAGGCTATCGAGGAATATTGCTGTTCACTACCACCAGATACAGTCACGCTAGTTACATTACCCCAAATAGAAAAGAAAGATAAAACAACCAAATGGTTCAAGACTCTTGAGAATATGGGGCCTATGATCTCGGTTTCAATGGTGGAACGTAACCAACTTCCAGACTGGATTGGTCAACGTCTAAGCATAAAAAATCAGAGAACTACCCCAGACACTTTGCAGTTCTTTGCTGAAAAAGTAGAAGGAAATCTACTTGCGGCCGACCAAGAAATTAAGAAACTCGCACTACTCTATCCGCCAGGAACATTGTCATTTACTCAGGTGAAAGATGCGGTTCTGGAAGTGGCAAGATATGACGTTTTTAAATTGTCAGACGCGATGGTGACAGGAGATATTCCCCGCTACACTCTCGTGCTGAAAGGGTTACAAGGAGAGGGTACAGCCACGCCATTAATTCTGACAATACTTGCAGCACAGATTCGCTCATTAATCATGATCCGCAAAGGGCTGAATTCAGGTAGACCTTTCACACAGCTGATGAACGAAGCTAAAGTATGGGGAATCCGTCAAAAAACAATGGAAACCGCTGCCAGACGACTTGGTAAAAAACTGCTAGTAGACGCATTGTTGCATACCACAAAAATTGACAAGATCAGTAAAGGTGTCGCAAAAGGGGACACTTGGGACGAATTTGTACAGCTGGGATTACGCTTTACATTTAAGAAGAACTAGTCAAAAT
>SPBV01000014.1 GCA_004525885.1 Nitrosomonadales bacterium | reverse complement strand
GGATTACGTGATGGCGAGCAAATAGCATTGATGAAACCACAGTCGCCAAAATTAAGAATCGGCCGGCAGATAATAACTCCCATTGCGAAAACAGAAGATAGCGAAAAACCAGTGTTTATCGAAGCTGATATGATACAAGGTCATAATGAACTAGAAGTTGAAGGTATAGGTAACGCCGAGCTACGTAGCGGAAATCAAATTATCACTGCAAATCGAATGAAATATTTTCAAGAAACTGATGAGGTAGAGGTTGAAGGAGATATCCGTATTGAGCAACAGGGTGATGTAATAAAAGGCTCACGACTTAAGATGAACCTGGAAACTAAAATTGGCCAAATGGACAATCCAATTTACAGTCTCAAAGATGGTAGTAGCCGTGGAAGAGCTAATACAGTACTCATTGAGGGTGATGGGCTATATCGGTTTCGACAAGCTCGATACACTACCTGCCCCGAGGGAAACGAGGATTGGGTAGTTCAAGCTGATGATTTAGAAATGAATAACAACGAGAAGACCGGTACTACTCGTAGCGCTAAACTAACATTTTTGGGTGTACCGATAGGTTATACGCCCTGGGGAAATTTCTCATACAGTGGAGAACGTAAGACTGGATTACTCGCTCCCATTTATAGTACAAATGCCAAAACTGGTCTCGATATATCCATCCCATTTTATTGGAATATTGCCCCCAATCTTGATGCGACATTCAAGGCTCGAGCCATGTCCAAACGCGGGATAATGATAAACAACGAATTTCGCTATTTGACAAAAGATATGAAAGGAAACTTGATATTTGATATTCTGCCAAATGATCTTGAAACACATGAGAATCGTAACCGAGTACAACTCGCGCACGATCATGAACTAGGCAGGGGTTGGAGTACTCATCTTAATTACAACAGGGTCTCAGATGACAGTTTCTTTCGTGATCTCGGCAAAGGTCTTAATGCAACTTCCAGAACCAATCTGTTACAACAAGGACTAGTGGCCTATAATGGCTCTTTAGGCCGCGATAACTACCTATCTTTTAGTACCCGGGTTCAGCAATTTCAAACTATTCAAGATCCTGTTGTCACCATCGTCACGCCATACAAACGTCTGCCGCAAGTTCTTCTAGATACAACTCAACTTAATGTACTGGGGGCAGATCTTAATTTCAGTGGTAGCTGGACAGATTTTGACCACCCTACTTTGGTTGGCGGCAAACGCTACACGCTTTTTCCTAACGTTAGCGTTCCCCTTCGTAACTCGATTGGTTTTATTACACCTAAGATTGGCGTGCACCACACTGGGTACAATCTAGATTCCTCAGCTGCAACACCAGATAAAAACCCAAACCGTACTCTACCAATAATGAGCCTAGATAGCGGCGTTACGTTTGATCGCGAGACCAAACTAAGAGGAGAACAATTTACTCAAACCATTGAACCACGGCTTTACTACGTATATGTTCCTTACCGTGACCAAAGCCTTCTACCGAACTTTGATTCTGCTGACCAAGATTTTAGTTTTGCCCGGTTGTTTACTGAGAACCGCTTCAGTGGCAGCGATCGTATTAATGACGCAAACCGGGTAACCGCGGCACTTACATCACGTCTGATTGAATCGGATACCGGGATTGAGCGGTTCCGAATATCCATTGGACAACAAATACATTTAAGTAGTCGTCAAGTATCACTTACCCTGCCACAGGAGACCACGACAAAGAATCCGGATTTTATTTTCGCGCTCTCTGGGCAAATCACGCCAACTATAAGCACTAATACAAGTATGCAGTTTGATCAAAGCAAGTTGCGTACCGAGGTAATACGTTCAGGTGTTAGTTACCAACCAGAATTAGGTAAAGTAATAAATCTTGGCTATCGCTTTACCCGTGGCGTGTTAGAACAAACTGATATCTCAGGACAGTGGACACTGGCAAAAAGATGGCAAGCTGTAGGACGCCTAAACTACTCACTCAGAGACAACAATTTGCTAGAAGGGCTTGGAGGGATTGAGTATAATGCTTGCTGCTGGACAGCACGCTTCGTGGTCCAACGTCTTCGTACTTCGACTACAACAACAAACACAACGGTTTTTTTGCAACTAGAGCTAGGTGGCCTATTGCAGATCGGCTCAAATCCGATGCAAATTTTGCAGAGAAGTATCCCTGGATACTCTAATTACTCTAATATCGGAGGACAGGAAAATCAGGACAATGATTTAGAATTACGATGAACCTAAATCACAAAACTAAAAGTATGATGCGCTCTACATTTGATTTTTAATTTATTGCGGCTCTACTATCCTTGACTTAAATGCGAATAAAATATTTACTTTTTCCGCTATTTTTTTTAGTTGTGTTTACAGCTAACATTGCAGACGCGCAGCAATCTAGCAATACTGGGGCCATTAAAGCCATTGATCATATAGTCGCAGTTGTAAATGGGGAATGTATAACACGGCAAGAGCTAAATGAGGTAGTTAAGCTCAGCATAATGCAACTGAAGAGGCAAGGGATACAACCTCCAGCAAAAGATGTAATGGAAAGCCAAGTACTTGAACGAGAAATTATCACCCGTGTACAAATTCAACTCGCAGAAGAGATTGGAATGACTATAGGCGATATAGAGGTTGAAAAGGCGATTGATCGAATTGCTAATTCAAATAAAATGGCCAGAGAGGAATTTTACTCAGTGCTTGCTAAGGAAGGGATTAGTTTCGATAAATTCCGTGAAGAAATTCGAAAAGAAATGATTTTAGTTCGATTGAAAGATCGTGAAGTGATTAAAAAAATACAAGTGTCCGAAGGAGAGGTGGATAATTTCCTGTATAACCAAGTACACTCATCTGGAAATACCGATGAATACCAGCTTTCCCACATTATGGTAAGAACCCAAAATCAAGCAAGTCCGTCACAAATTGAAAGTAAGCGCCAGCGTGCCGAAGCGGCTCTAGCCAAATTAAAGAATGGTGATGATTTTGCCCAAGTAGCTGCTGAGTTTTCTGATGCTGCCGATGCTTTGGATGGAGGCAAACTTGGCTGGAGTCCAGCCACGCAGCTACCAGTAAAATTTTCTGAATCATTGAAGCTAATAGCACCGGGTGAATTGACACCAATAATTCAAAGCCCAGGTGGCTTCCATATTCTTAAGCTACATGAAAAACGGGGAGAGGAAAGAAATAAAGTGGTAGTGATAGACCAAACCCATGTGCGCCATATTCTTATAAAAGTTAGTGAGCTTACATCTGAAAATGATGCTCGAATCCGTATAATTCGTCTGAAAGAACGTTTAGACAACGGCGCCGATTTCGAAGAACTGGCTAAGCTACATTCCGAAGATACTAGTGCTCAAGCAGGCGGTGATCTAAATTGGGTTTCACCTGGCGACACTGTGGCCGAATTTGAACAAACTATGAATGGACTCCAACCAGGAAAAATTAGTGCCCCGGTACAATCTACCTTTGGCTGGCATTTAATCCAAGTGGTCGAGCGCCGCACCAAGGATGTAAGCAACGAACGACAACGTCAAGAAGCAAGCAATACATTACGTACACGCAAGTCTGATGAGGCTTATCAAGAATGGGTGCAACAGTTGCGTGATCGAGCATACGTTGAATATCGGTCTGAGGAAATTTAAGACCCATTCTCTAAATACCGTGACCCCAATCAATTTTACCAACCCAACTCTTATCCTTACTGCAGGTGAACCTGCTGGGATTGGACCGAACCTCTGCGTAAAAATTGCACAGCAGGATCTGCCATGTAAATTGGTTGTCATCGCAGACCGCGGTCTGCTGCAAGAACGCGCGCGAATAATGCAGTCTCCGCTGAAATTACTGGAATATTCTTCATCTTCTGAAGGTAGGCAAAAATCTGGTAGCTTACAGGTATTACATGTGCCACTGAATAAGCCTTGTATTCCTGGAAAACTTGATTCAGCTAATTCCAAATATGTTCTAGAAACTTTGGAACGCGCAGTTGAGAGCTGCTGTAGTGGAGAGTTTGATGGAATAGTAACTGCACCAGTACATAAAGGTGCGATTAATGACGCTGGCATCGCTTTTACTGGCCATACCGAATATTTATCCCAACTCACAAATTGTCAAGTAGTAATGATGTTAGTTGGGTGCAATATGCGTGTAACACTAGCCACCACTCATTTACCACTCAAGGATGTCGCCGCGGCCATCACACAAAAAAAATTGGAACAGAAACTACGCATCATTCATCACGACTTGATTACGCGTTTTTCGATTGCCGCGCCACGCATTGTAGTCGCAGGATTAAACCCCCATGCGGGCGAATCTGGCCATCTTGGTAGAGAAGAGATAGAAGTCATCATTCCGGCACTAGAAAAGTTACGCGTCGAAGGGATGAATTTGATTGGCCCTCTACCAGCTGATACTCTCTTCAATCCCTTATATTTAAAAAATTATGACTGTATATTCGCCATGTATCACGAACAAGGGCTACCCGTTCTGAAACATGCCAGCTTTGGCAAAGGTGTGAACGTTACTCTGGGATTACCTATAATCCGCACTTCAGTGGATCATGGCACCGCTCTGGATTTAGCTGCATCGGGACAGGCTGATTCTGGAAGTTTACTGGCGGCAATCGAAATGGCCATAACACTAATTGGAAACAAAAAGACTTAACAAACAAATATTGGATTCATGCTATATGCAATTCATTACATTTTTTTAGAATTATGCGTCACACTCCTCGTAAACGATTTGGTCAGAATTTCCTAGTTGATTCTCAAGTCGTACGTGATATTGTGCATGCCATTCTTCCGTTTGAAGACAATCTATTGGTAGAAATTGGACCAGGATTAGGTGCCCTGACTCAACCACTACTGAGATCACTCAAACATTTGCATGTAGTAGAAATCGACCGTGATATCGTTGAACGCCTACGCCGAGAATTTCCCAAAGAAAAGTTGACAGTATACTCAGCCGACGCGCTAGAATTCGACTTTTCTGCTCTTGGGGAAAATTTGCGAGTAGTTGGCAACCTTCCCTACAACATTTCCACGCCTATTTTGTTTCACTTGAGCAAATTTGCAAAAAATATCGTCGATATGCACTTTATGCTGCAAAAAGAAGTTGTTGAACGAATGGTTGCCAAACCCTCTACCTCCGACTATGGGCGGCTTTCCATAATGTTGCAAAGCCGTTTCGAGATGGAACAACTATTTATTATTCCACCAGAAGCCTTCCTTCCGAAGCCTAAAGTTCAATCTGCAATTGTTCGAATGACCCCGCTTAAAAAACCAATGATAGATGCAAGCAGTGAAAAATTATTTGCTATTATCGTTGCTGCCTCATTCTCACAACGACGCAAAACCCTCCGCAATACACTGCAAAATTATCTTGGGATAGAAGACTTCCAAACACTACAAATCGAATCAGGATTACGTGCTGAAAATTTATCTATTGCGCAATTTATAGCGATTGCGAATTACTTGGTACGATAAACTTAGGCTTGGTAGTCCCAATGCTACAAACCTTCAGAAAGAAGGTGGCGTACAGTCTCTCTTTCAATTTTGGACTTACAGTACAATCGAAGGCAAATCAAAATAACTGCAATTACAAATCGTGGGTTAACATGGTAATTGCAGTTGAAACTAATTTAGAACCCAGGTGATTATAAAGTAGCTGAAAATATTGGGCGTGATATAAAGTGTATTAGAGCGGAATAATAAGAAACATAGCAATTTGTAGTGCTTGATTATATTTCATACAATGAGAAGATAATCATATAAATTGCGATTTATCAGTGGATTAGATCTAAAAAGTGACAAGCGGAACAGAAGCTTCACAGTAATATCTTAGCGGTATTGTTTTTGTTGTTAGATGACAATATAGGATATACTGTTGCAAAAAATCAACATATTTCTTTCGGAATCCCTAAAATCTCTTTCTATAAGGGTAAAATTCGTACAGAATAGACCCATTGGGTTTCTTGCGAGTGATGTGGTATGTTTACAACTCGTATTTAAGCATCTTACATATTAGTCGTTAGGTAATCTGCGCCGGATAAAATATCAGGCGTGATAAATGGATTGAAAGCTAAAAACCATTAAATATTAGTGTACTAGACTAAGTTCATATTTCTTTTCTCTTTTAGAAAAAAGCAAACGCCATTAATTTGGAGATTAAGCCTTTGAGTGCAACAATTGCAAATTTAAATATTTCGCTAACGCAAGCGTTGGACTCCAAGTCGTCTAATGAACTAACAATAGCAATAGAACCAACACCGACATACAACTCACGGGCCCAAAGACTGGCGGATTTTGATACTCTTACCGAAGCCCTTGAATATGCTGCGAGTGGAACGACGGGATACAATTTTTATGATGCAAAAGGGAACTTACGTTCAACTCTCACTTACCGAGTATTAAGAGATAATGCTCGTGTTTCAGCGCGACGCCTACTAGGCCTTGGCTTGGTCAGCGGTGATCGTGTAGCTATCGTTGCTGATACAACCCCAGAGTTTGTAGAATTATTCTTTGCATGTCGTTACGCTGGACTAATTCCTTTTGCAATGCCAGTTCCAGTTAACCTTGGCAGTCACGCGGTGTATGTTCAACAACTTCATGGCATTCTTCAGGGTAGTCAAGCAAGCGCAGCTCTAGCCAATGAAGACTACATTAATTTTCTTGGAGAGGCTGCAGAGGGTTTGCAGAGGTTGCGATGGGTTGGCACGCCGGAGCAATTAGCGGAACTTCCTGCCCCAGATAAAAAACTACAATCAAGCCAGCCAAGTGAAACAGCATACCTGCAGTATACGTCAGGCAGCACACGTACTCCGCGCGGAGTCATCATTACAGAACGTGCATTAATGAGTAATCTTCAGGGCATAGTTCGTAATGGATTAGAAATTCATCCCGGTGACCGCGCAGCGTCTTGGCTACCTTTCTATCACGATATGGGTTTGGTAGGCATGTTAATGGCCCCAATGGTTGCACAAGTTTCAGTTGACTATCTGGCTACTAGAGATTTTGCAATACGTCCATTGCAGTGGTTGCGGCTTATAAGCCGCAACCGTTGTACCGTGGCTTTTAGTCAGCCTTTTGGCCTCAAACTTTGCACCCTAAGGGTTCGTGATTCTGATTTAGAAGATCTTGACCTGAGTTGCTGGCGTGCAGCGGGGGTGGGTGCTGAGATGATACGGCCTGATATTTTAAGAAATTTTGCAGAGAAATTTGCACCAGCAGGTTTTAGTATGAATGCTTTCCTGCCATGTTATGGTTTGGCAGAATCGACTTTAGCCGTAACTTTTTCCCGCACTGGCTATGGTTTTCAAAGTCTAAGGGTTGATGCGGGGGCATTAATAGACAAGAAGATTGCAGTACGGTTGCAAGTAGACGGCAGGAAATACAACGAGTTTGTAAATTGTGGCCGTCCATTGCCAGGTCATACAGTAAAAATAATTGATGACGCTGGACAGAAACTACCTGATTTGAGGGTGGGTAGTGTACTGGTGCATGGAACCAGTATCATGACTGGTTATTTTAATAGCCCAGAAGACACCAAAAGTGCGTTACGACCAGGTAATTGGTTAGATACTGGTGATCTTGGGTTTCTCTTTGAGGATAACTTGTATGTTACCGGGCGTCGTACAGACGTCATTATAGTTAATGGTCGCAACATTCGTGCTCAGGATGTGGAAGAACTTGCAGAGCAACAACCAGAAGTAAGAGCGCGTGAGGCGTCTGCTTTCGGCATAACTGATACAAACCACATAACGACGATTGTGTTAGTCATTGAATGTCGGTTGACTTCAACAACAGATCGACAGTCTCTTACTATTCGCTTGCAGAGATTGGTGTATATGGCATTTGGCGTTAACTGCTTAGTAGAATTAGTTTCTCCACACACCTTACCGCGTACTTCATCTGGCAAACTATCACGTTTCGCCGCACGCAAAGGTTTTATACAACGAACAGACCTGGCAGACCAGTTATCAGTCGAGTCTAAAGACAGATAGTTTTATATATGTCAGGATCATCGGTTGCGGTGACTGGTGCTACTGGCTTCATCGGTCATGTGCTCGTGCAATCCCTTATCAAAGATGGATGGAAAGTTCGGGCATTGACACGAATTCCTCGTGTAAGTGATGAATTTACGCAATGGATAACAGGGGATCTGGATGATCCGATTGCGTTGCAAAGTCTTGTAAAAGATGTGTCTGCAGTCGTTCATTGTGCCGGTTTAGTTCGGGGGAGCTCCCTTGAGGAGTTCACCCATACCAATGTGGGGGGTACTTTTAATCTTGTGCGTATTGCTGTTCAGCAGAATCCACCGCCGCGGTTTCTTCTTATTTCTTCACTGGCTGCTAGGGAATCAAGTCTTTCCTGGTATGCAAATAGTAGGTACATGGCTGAGCAGATCGTGGCAGATAGTTCGGGTGTTATGCCATGGACAGTTTTTCGACCAACTGCAGTCTATGGTCCCGGCGATAAAGAGCTCAGTCCCCTCTTCAGAGCAACTCGGTATGGAATTTTACCTATGGTTGGAAGCCAAGCTTCACGTTATAGCCTCATACATGTCAGTGATTTGGTTTCAGCGATTCTGTGTTGGCTTTCTACAAAAGTACAACCAAATGGTGTCTATGAACTTGATGATGGGATGCCGGGAGGATATGATTGTCATTCCTTAGCTTCAATAGCCCAGGATGTCTGGGGGCGACCGGTACGCTGCTTTTTTTTCCCAGTGTCACTTGTTTTATTACTTGCAAATATTAATCTATGGTTAGCTCGAGTATTGCGATATGCGCCAATGTTAACTCCCGGAAAAGTACGTGAAATAAGACACCCTGACTGGGTATGCGACATTTCACCTTTAGCTCGAGTACTGCCTGGTTGGCATCCTTGCGTACGCTTACATGATGCCTTACCCAAAGCAACCTAATCTTCATACACGTCAACAATTTTTACTTTTAAGAGTTGGACCATGGAAAATGACCACAACAGTATTTTGCAGAAACTTTGCCATCATCTTGAGCATTTTGCTAGTGCTGATATAAAGATCGTACCAGAGACTGACCTCATTAATGAGCTAGCGATTGATTCCGTCAAATTATTAAATTTAATTATGGAAATTGAAGATGAGTTTGATATTTCTATACCAATAAACGTCCTTGCGGACGTCAATACTGTTCGTGATTTGGCGGATCTAATCTACAAAATTAAATCAGCACTAAAATGAGTCTACTAGGTAAATTGGATGTAGTTGCTGCTGCTAGAAAGGCATTGTTGCCAGAGGGTCTTGATGTATTCGGTACGCCTATAGAAAAGGTTTATTCAACAACTGAAGCGAGTGTCGGTGGCCGCCGGATTCTATTTTTTGGCACAAACAACTATCTAGGGCTTACTTTTGCTCCGGAGTGTTTACAAGCAGCTCATGAAGCGTTAGATAGCGAAGGGACCGGTACAACTGGATCACGCATGGCAAATGGAAGTTATAGCGGACATCGCGCCCTTGAGCAAGAATTTTCAGACTTCTATCATTGTCGATCAAGTATAGTTTTTACAACTGGGTATCAGGCAAACCTTGCAATGATTTCTGGTTTGGCTGGTTCAAATGATGTAATTCTCATTGATGGAGATTCTCATGCCAGCATCTATGATGGATGCCGTTTGAGTGGTGCCGAGATAATTAGATTTCGGCACAATGATATGGCAGACATGGAAAAGCGTCTTCGGCGTCTAGGAGAAAAAACAAGTTCCACTTTGATTATTGTTGAAGGTATCTACAGCATGTTGGGTGATCGAGCTCCTCTTGTAGATATTGTTACAATAAAGAATTCTTACGGAAGCATTCTACTTCTTGATGAGGCGCACTCAATTGGAGTATTGGGTAAAACTGGACAGGGTCTTGTAGAGGAAACAGGGCTTATCAATGAAGTTGATTTCATCACCGGAACTTTTAGCAAAAGTCTTGGCAGTATAGGAGGCTACTGCGTTAGCAACCATATGCAGCTTGATCAGTTGCGATATGTTAGTAGGCCTTATATTTTTACAGCATCACCCTCTCCAGCCACTATCGCATCAACAAGAGCCGCACTCAAATTACTGAGGGACGGCACTGAATTACGAAAGAAACTCTGGGTGAACGCACGTAAACTTTATTCATGTTTAGATGAGCAGGGTTATCAGCTTGGTCCAGATCCCGGGCCAATTATTGCGACCATACTAGATAGCCCTCAGCAGGCAATGATGCTGTGGAAAGCCTTGTTTGATCAGGGAGTCTATGTTAATTTGATATTACCACCAGCTGCACCCGAAGGTAAATCACTAGTACGGTGTAGCGTTAGCGCGGCCCATACTGATGAACAGATAGATTATGTTGCAAACGTATTTGCTGAATTGCGCAAGAGTATTTTCTGAGATATTCCGGATGTATTACCCTATCCAATATCAAACCCTATAATAAAAAAATCAGAGGAGAAAAAATGACTGATATTGCTGCGATACTGGGCAATGAAGCCGATAAGCTTCTAAACCACGAATGTATAGGTGTGTCAAAGAGTAGACTACATATACCTGGCCCGGACTTTGTTGATCGAATAATGGTAATAAGTGATCGGAAACCAGGCGTATTGCGTAATTTGCAAGCACTATACAATCATGGACGCTTGGCAGGTAGTGGTTATCTATCAATATTACCGGTGGACCAGGGCGTAGAACATTCAGCTGGAGCATCGTTTGCTCCTAATCCAATGTTTTTTGACCCTGAGAACATCACAAAACTCGCCATTGAAGGGGGTTGTAATGCTGTGGCATCTACTTTAGGGGTACTGGGGATAGTAGCACGTCGCTACGCTCACAAGATTCCTTTCATCCTTAAAATCAACCATAATGAATTGCTAACTTTCCCGAACAAGTACGATCAAACTTTGTTTGCTAGTGTGGATCAAGCTTTTGATATGGGTGCTTGTGCGGTAGGCGCGACAGTATTTTTTGGCTCTGAGGAATCGCGCCGGCAAATCCAGGAAGTTTCTGAGGCATTTGCACATGCGCATGAGCTTGGAATGGTTACTATTCTGTGGGCCTATACTCGGAATGCAGCATTCAAAACCCCTGATAAGGATTACCATGTTAGTGCTGATTTGACAGGACAGGCTAACCACCTTGCTGTGACTATTGGAGCCGATATTGTTAAACAGAAAATGGCTGAAAACAATGGCGGTTATAATGCAATCAAGTTTGGTAAGACTAACCCCAAGGTCTATAGCGAACTTACAACCGTTAACCCAGTTGACCTGGTACGTTACCAGGTAGCTAATTGCTATATGGGACGAGTTGGTATGATAAATTCTGGTGGCGAATCGGGCAAGGACGACTTACACCAAGCGGTTCGTACCGCAGTAATCAATAAGCGTGCAGGTGGGATGGGATTAATTTCCGGGCGTAAGGCTTTTCAGAAACCATTTATTGAAGGAGTAAAATTACTCAATGCGATTCAAGATGTGTATTTATCGAATGACGTCACGATTGCCTGAAATTTACATGGAGAATTTGGCTTATCTTCTGTAAATCTAGAGAAGTTGATAACCAAACTTATAATTGCGTTTAATGAACGATTGAGTTTGCCAAATGATGTAATTTTACTAAGCAGTAACATTACTTTGATATTACGGCAAATTAAGGCTATTTTTAAAGAATAAAAAGGCAACTTTAGGCCGCCTTTTAAAAAGCATAAAATGCATTCTTACTAAGATACAACCTGTTTTTCTACTTTGTTCCCGTATTTTTTCCTAAATTTCTCAACTCGTCCGGCTGTATCAACAATCTTTTGTTTTCCAGTATAAAATGGATGACAGTCAGAACATACCTCAATATGCAGAGCTTTGTTCATAGTGGAACGAGTCTGGAACGTATTACCACAACTGCACGTCACAGCGATTTCCTGGTAGCTTGGGTGAATTTCAGCTTTCATTATTCATGTCCTTAATCTGTGCCACAACTCTGCGAGTTGCTAGACGAGAAGGCGCATATTATCCTTTAATATGGAACTGGTTGCAACTATGGAGGTGCCATTTGTCATCATTACTTTAGAGACTTACAAACTAGCTAGGCTTTATTTGAGATTTATATCTAGTCTCAGAGAGGAAAATACATTGCATCAAATCGAAAGAACCAAAATTATTTTTTTTATGATCAACTTTATTTAGTAGGAATTCTACACTCTTTTCATCGAATCGAAGAAATCACCATTGTTTTTTGTAGCTTTTATTTTATCTAGTAGGAACTCCATTGCTTCCACGTCATCCATTGGGTAGAGTAGTTTACGCAGCACCCAAATTTTTTGTAAATCCTCAGGTTTAATAAGTAATTCTTCTTTACGTGTACCCGAACGGTTGACATTGATAGCTGGGTAGGTGCGTTTCTCTGCCATGCGTCGGTCAAGATGGATTTCCATGTTACCAGTACCTTTAAACTCCTCGTATATAACGTCATCCATACGTGAACCAGTTTCAACTAGTGCAGTTGCAATGATAGTTAGGGAGCCTCCCTCTTCTATATTGCGGGCAGCTCCAAAGAATCGCTTGGGGCGTTGCAGAGCATTAGCATCCACCCCACCAGTGAGGACCTTACCAGAGGCTGGAATTACAGTATTGTATGCACGCGCTAATCGTGTGATCGAGTCTAATAATATCACCACATCTTTTTTGTGTTCTACTAGGCGTTTGGCTTTCTCAATAACCATATCAGCTACTTGTACATGGCGTACTGCTGGCTCATCAAATGTAGATGAAATAACTTCTCCTCTAACCGAACGGATCATCTCAGTTACTTCTTCTGGTCGTTCATCAATTAGAAGAACCATAAGGATAACGTCAGGATAATTAGAAGCAATCGCATGAGCAATGTGTTGGAGCATCACAGTTTTTCCAGACTTGGGGCTAGAAACAAGCAAGCCTCGTTGCGCCATTCCAATGGGCGCAATAAGGTCAATAATACGGCTAGTAACGTTTTCCTCGGCCTTAATATCCCGTTCCAGGAGAAGTCGTCGTGTAGGGAATAGTGGGGTAAGGTTTTCAAATAGGATCTTGTGCTTAGAGTTTTCTGGCGGCTCTTTGTTGACCTTATCTACTTTTACTAGCGCGAAGTATCGTTCGCCATCCTTCGGCGTACGGATTTCACCGTCTATCGAATCTCCAGTATGTAAGTTGAATCGTCTGATTTGGCTGGGAGAAACGTATATATCATCAGGCCCAGCCAAATAGGATGTGTCAGGTGATCGTAGAAAACCGAAACCGTCTTGTAACACCTCTAACGTACCCTCGCCAAAAATACTTTCTCCCTTGCGCGCCTGGTTCTTCAGTAGCGCAAAAATCAAATCTTGTTTTCGGAGTCGGTTAGCGCCATCGATTTGATTGGTGATAGCCATTTCTACCAGTTCAGCTACGTGGAGATTCTTAAGGTCAGATAAATGCATTAGCGGTACTCGAAAATAAAAAACAAAGGTGTGAGAGTGTTAATAGGGTATGTAATGCGTTTGGGAATGATGGGGTAATGGTAGTACAAGAATTAGAAGCGTCTTAGCTAGTTGAATCCAGCTTCAGAGAAATACTTGGCCCTAAGGTTATAGAATTTAGATATGGCTGTCAATAAATGCGGTTAATTGGGCTTTGGATAACGCACCAACTTTGGTTGCTTCAATGTTACCATTCTTGAACAGCATTAGAGTTGGAATACCCCTAATTCCGTATTTAGGTGGTGTTTCTTTGTTCTCATCAATATTAAGCTTAGTCACTTTGAGTCGCCCGTCATACTCTCCAGCGACCTCATTCAAAATTGGTGCGATCATCTTGCATGGTCCACACCACTCAGCCCAGTAATCCACTAGCACTGGTACGGTTGATTGTATTACTTCTGCCTCGAATGTTTCATCTGAGACGTGGTGAATTTGCTGACTCATGGATTATAAGTATAAAATTTAATTATCACTATTGCGCAGAACTCTAGCGCTTGAGATTATATATAGTATATAAGTTCAATTAAGTTTAGTGTTTAGAATGATCATCTAAGTTATCAATATACCATAGTATCTAATAAATGTGAGAAAGGGAAGCGCTACTTTTTTTATGCACATTAGGGTTCTATTCTGGAAAACCATTATTACGCCCATTAATTAAGCCGACCCGAATAAATGTTGTATTATAATTTTCGTAAGCTAGGTTTGCTAGCCTACAGTGACGGCGCGTAACTTACAAGAACAGTACGAGTATCTGATATATCAGATTGATTCTACCTGATCAATAATATTTGATTGATTCTGCCTGATCAATAATTATGCTATAGGTTCTTAACTTGTGATTCCAAGTAGGATAAATACATTCTAATTACCGTGAATATAATACAATCCATATGCATTGTGAGGCTGACATAGAATATGTCTTGACCCACTTTCTAAATTTTAGAATATATGGGTATGATGATATGTAGCCGAATAGCTAATTTCAACGCCTGATTTCAATTTAATAGAGTTTGTACTTTTTATGTTTGTTGTTCCAGCTAATTGTACGTTTAGATGAATTAAGAAATATTTTTATTGTTAAAAGCAGGGTCCATACAAACATTCAGTTTTTTTATAATGAAAACAATGGCTAGTCTATATATTAAAACAGGCTTTAAAGAAGGCAAAACGTATCTAATGGATAGCTATGTTAGTGCGCCTTTTCGAATTACAAATATTGGACAAATTAAAGATGATGACTGCCTATACATGATGCTCGGAAGTTCTTCCCCTGGTTTACTAGATAATGATAATCACGAGATAGATATTAATGTAGAGGAAAATAGCCGATTTCAGTTACAGACACAATCTTACCAACGGTTATATAACATGAAAGAAGGTTCATCACAGATAACGAAAGTAAGACTCGCTCCTAATAGTGTTTTCTGCTATGTCCCACATCCAGTTGTTCCACAGGAGAGTTCTATATTTAGGAACCATACGAGCATTCATCTAGAAAAGAATTGTGAATTAATTCTGAGTGAAATTATAACTTGCGGTAGAAAAAATTCTGAATTTATTTATTCTGGCAGAGAGGTCTTTGGTGAAGTATTTAGGTTTACTTATTTTCAAAACGTGACAGAAATTTATTCTAATGATCTTTTAGTGTTAAAAGATAAAATTATATTAGAACCTCAAATATCTCCTGTAAATACAGTTATTCAGTTAGAAGGATATACACACCAAGCTACTTTTATTTACCTGGATACTAGCAGCAGCAATGTTGTTTGCGAGCTTATAACAAAGATTCTAAAAATTATGGAAAATGAGGAGAATGTTTCTTTTGGGATTTCTGAAATAGCTGCAAATGGTTTTGTACTGAGGGTGTTAGGGAATGGAGGGGAGCAGTTGTTTAATTGTTTTCAACAAATACAGAATTTCTTGTGGGGCAGGAAAGAGGCGCGCATTTCTAGTACTAAAGAAAAATCTTTCACTATTTAAATTTGAGTATCTAGAAGAAAGAGTAGCTAAAGCTTAATAATTAGAAACGTCCGACCGGACAGGTTTCAGCAAATAGTCTTTTACCAGTATGATTTGGTCATTGCTTATAAGCATGGGTGCATGGCCTATATTGGGTAATTCTATTATCTTTACCATGGCCCCGCGCATTTTCATTTTTGCCACAGTATCTGGGAGCAGTACTTTGGATCTTTCGCCATGCAGTACTAGTGTGGGGATTCTTAACGCATTCCATTGCGCCCACATATTGATATCATGCCGTACATGTTTTTTGAGACTTTCAGCTATTCTAGGGTCATAGTTGAAGCCGTATGTCTCATTATCAAATTTACGAGCGCTATGTGCTGCGAGATGATACCACTGGGCATCGGTTAGATTTCCATACGAAGACGATATTTCTTGTAGATGTTCTTTGAACTCATTAAAATTTTTGAATTGTGGTTCTTTGCCGACGTAGTCAAGCATTTCTTCTAATGCTATAGCTGGAATTAATGGACCAATGTCACTCATTACAAGTTTGCGTATAAGAACTTGTAATTCTGGCTGAATTGCCACAATCATGCCGATAAGCCCACCCATTGATATGCCTACCCAGTCCAGTTGAATGGTGCTGTTTCCCAATGCACCTATATGCGTGAGTAGTGCCATTGTATCATTCACATAGAGCGGGTGATGAGCATAGTCTTCTAAGTTAGTTAGCCAGTCACTTTGTCCCCGTCCTACTATATCCACACAAATCACACGACAGTTAATTTCCAACGCTTCCGCAAGGAAATCGAAATCACGGCAATTGCGTGTCAATCCATGTACACAAATGACAATGTGTGGATTATCCTGATCTCCCCATTCGGTATATGTTATATACCGAGCTTTTCTATTAGAGTTTTTATCTGAATTGGTGGGAACAGAGAATTTCTTGAGCCGCATAGTTATTAAT
>SPBV01000280.1 GCA_004525885.1 Nitrosomonadales bacterium | reverse complement strand
TTATTTGTTTGTGCTGCCGTACATGGTGATGAATTGAATGGAGTAGAAATCATTCGCCGTCTAATTCGTCTGTCTCGCATATCCCGTCTGCATGGCATACTAGTTGCGGTTCCGATTGTAAACATCTACGGTTTTATCGGAAATACGCGTTATTTGCCAGATCGACGAGATCTTAATCGATCCTTTCCGGGTTCTGCTCAAGGTTCTCTTGCTTCGCAGTTAGCTCATGTATTTATGCGCGAAGTGGTTAAGCGTTGCGACTATGGAATCGATCTTCACACAGGCGCGATTCATCGTACCAACTTCCCTCAAATACGTGGTGACTTATCGAATCCGGAGCTTAGAAAAATAGCTAAAGCTTTTTCCGCTCCAATCATCCTCAACGCTGCATTTCGTGATGGTTCGCTGCGTAAATCAGCAACGGATCTTGGTGTTCCAACTCTGGTCTATGAGGCAGGTGAGGCACTACGTCTGGACGAAGTTTCAATTCGATCTGGTGTAAACGGGATTATAAGAGTTATGCAAACACTTGGTATGTTAGGAAATCGCGGGGGATTGCGGCCTAGTAGAGTAAATCCCATCTTTGCATCGTCAAGTTATTGGGTGCGGGCACCTGAAGGTGGGATTCTTCGTACTTCACTTACCTCTGGAACAAGCATAGATGCTGGCCAAACACTAGGTAGTATTGCTGACCCTTATGGCAGGGGTGAAATAGAAATCCATTCCCTAGATGCCGGAGTTTTAATTGGCAAGAGTAATCTTCCAGTTGCTAACCAAGGGGACGCTTTATTTCACATTGCACGTGTTTTGGATGCGGACACCGCTGAGCAGACAGTTGAACAATTTCGTGATCAATTCGACTTAAATGAGAGCAGTGATTTGTTAGGTTTGGGTTGAGTAAAAGCAAGGTTTTATTTTACGTCATAGACGGTTTTTCATCGTATCCTATATCAACCCAATTAACGTTCAAGCACCTGAATTTGTAGTTTTATTTTGTGAACGCCTGCTTAATGCCAAAAGCAGACGTTCGAAGCTTTTTATTCTAGAAAAATATATTTGTAAAAATTGGAAAAAGGATAGGTGCTACATTGATAGGGGGTGGTTTAATTCAAGACTAGATGTGCCCCATTTTAAATAAATCTAAAAGAGTATGAGGTGTTCAGCTGAGCATAGATTCTTCCCTTTAGTTCAATATGGACTCATGTCATTTTATTGAATCCGGCATTTATATGGCAACTTTGGTGGCAACACTGAAATGTTGAAACGCGTAAGATAAGTGTTAATAAGCATTCCGGCTTGTTATTCTATTCCCGCCGCCAAGTGGGACCGAAATCTTTGGGCTTTTCATGATGAAAATTGACTTTTGAAATAAAGGAATCATTTTTGATTCCAGATTCTCCTCTTATTGATGTATTTTCATCTAGCATTTTATTTGCTGTGTCTTTAACCTTAGGAGGCAGAGGAATCCATGGAGTTAAACTCTGTATTAATATTTACCATTTCTACTCCGATCAACATCAATCTCCCTAACCATACTGCTACGGTTCCCCCATGTATTTCTGATATAAGAAACCACTAGTGCGATTTCTTCATCGCGAAGAATTTGCTGAAAAGGCGGCATCCCATATGGCTGTAGATTTCCTGACGTAGTTGGTGGGAACCCCCCATACATGACACTTCGAATTGTATTAAGAGGAGAAGCCATCGTAACGCTTCGGTTGCCTGCTAGAGAGGGATAGATACTAGGTATTCCCTTACCAGTAGGTTGATGACAGTCTTCACAGTGTTTCTTATATAACTTGCCACCTTGAGTAAGATTCCTACGTATATCTTTTGATATAATTGGAAAACTTGCAGCAGAAACAACATCAGAGTTTTCACTTCCTATAGATTTAAGATATATAGCAATTGCATGTATATCTTCATGAGATAAAAACTGAAGACTTTGCTTGATAACTGTTGCCATGTGACCTGAAGCCACCGCACGTTTCGTTATCCCAGATAGAAGAAGTTCAGTGATTTCTTCTATTTCCAATTCCCCACTACCTGCTTCTAATCGAGAGATTAAGGATGGCGCATACCAATTCACGCCCGTCATTTTTTTACCAAGAAGTTTTTCTTCTTGACTAGCCCCAAGTAGATTACGAGAGGAATGACATGCACTGCAATGTCCGAGTCCCTGGGCCAAATAAGCACCACGATTCCATTCCTTACTTTTGGATTTATCAGGTTCATATACCCCTTCTTTGAAGTACAGTTTCCGCCAGGCATATAAAAGTGGTTTTAAATTATATGGGAAAAAAATATTACTAGAAGGAGTTAACTTGGAAACCGGAGACAGAGACATAAGATAAGCAAAGATTGCGTCCGCATCTTGCCTTGTAACCTTGGTATATTCTGGATATGGAAAGGAGGGATAGAGCATCCGGCCATCACGGGCCTCCCCCCAATGAAGAGCTTTCCAAAAATCTTCTTTACTCCAAAGACCAATCCCTGTTTCTTTATCTGGAGTTATATTGGGTGTAATAAAAGTTCCAAATGATGTATACATCTGTTTCCCGCCGGCAAACGGATCTCCATTCTTAGCCGTATGACACCCCTTACAGTTTCCGGCCCG
>SPBV01000006.1 GCA_004525885.1 Nitrosomonadales bacterium | reverse complement strand
TGATACAATCAATTTAAACTACCGATGAGTCATTTGTTGAAGCTTTAATTCTAGTTCACCAAGTCCTTGGTAATCTCCCTTTAATTGAACTGGGACTCGTAATTTGGGGTCAATATAGATTCGAATGTTTCCTTGCAACCCAACTAAAGTAAAATTATCCACTGCTTTATCTGGAGATGTTGAACGTGCCTTGAGAGAAAGCACCTCTGCTAAAATTAATGTGTTTCTCTGAGTTACTTGCTCTCCCTTTATCTCGGTATAGTTAAGCTGAACAGATTCCACGGGCTCTTTCTGAATATCAAGATAAATAACCTCTGTTTTGTTAAATACACATATAGTCACAGGTTTTTCAAAATCAGAAATTTTTGATGCTGAAATAAAGTAGATAATAGGCATGGGTACAGTTATGTCTAAACAGCCCATTTTTCCTGGATTATATGGAAAGAATTGCTCTTTAACAGCAGTCCATCTTTCTGGTATTTGTAAAATTTCTTTTTCATCAATTGGCTGCTTAGTAAACTTAAAAACCCCCTTATCTGTAAATCGGTAAGTTTTTTTTGCATCATTCAATCCAATTCGCTGGCGCACATACTGCATCGCAGATAATGTGGTCGGATCAAACCAAGCAACATTTTGTAATTTAACTTTAGGTAAAATTATAGATTTAACAGAAATTTTAGTATCAATGATCAATACTCCAGATTTTTTTGTCGCTATAGGTACACCTTGAGGGGAAGAAATAAAAGCAGCATCAAGTTCAGATTTCGATGGGGACGTTAATTCGACTTCGGCCACAAGTTTGGCGAAAAGCTGTTTCCCTTTAAACGATAAATGCTTCCAGGGTACGCTTGCTTTATCAATACTCAGAGTGTTTACCTTGTCAGTGGCGGCTGATGAAAATGGAAAAAGTAATGACATGAACAGGATTGGGAAGAATATCAGCCAACGTTCATGTAATGTTTGTTCTAGCATAAGTATGGTAGGGCTATATTGGATATATATTTATACATTAACCAGCCTAATTAAAAAATTTAACGATACATTCAAACTTAAATTAGATTAATAACCATCCTGAATTTATATGGTAATCGTTTAAGCTAATTGCTGGGATATTAATTTTTCTGATGTGGTTCAATTAATAAAATCATTTAAGAGAATTGAACCAACCATCTTAAAAAGCCCTTAAATCTTTTGCATTATAAACCACGATAATAATACTTGTGGACATATGCTGCTAGGCTCTAAAGCCATCGATATCAAGGATATTAATGCTTCCGTCCTGACCCCAATTGCCACCACGTTGAATACTCGGCTTTCATGTGTCAATATGCCAAGTATTCCTAATTATTCAAAAAATAAAGATACGTTAGCTTATTCCAATAATTATGATAGGACAACCAATCTATCTTTTCGTCGCATTCGTCGTCGGCCTCATTGTCGGCGCAGGGATTATTTGGTTGGTCCTGCGTGTCCTTACAGCTCGTCTTACTGAGCAATTAATCGCATCTGAACAAAACGTAGAGAGGATGGCATCTGAACATAATGTGCTAGTTCTTTTGCACAACCAACTAACTGTTGAAAATCAAAAATTGAACACAGAAATTGCTAAATTGACAACAACATTAGAATTGGAGCGCTCACAGGCTGAGGAAAAACTAGAGTTTAAGAGAAACGCTGAGGAACAACTTTCCAATCGATTCAAAATGTTAGCCGGTGAAATTTTAGAGGAAAAATCTAGAAAATTTACTGACCAAAACAAAATTAACCTTGATCAGTTACTAGAGCCACTCAAGGTAAAAATTACTGAATTTCAAGGAAAAGTACAAGAGGTTTATATTCAGGAAGGCAAAGATCGTTCAGCGTTATCTGAACAAGTAAAGCAGCTTATGACTCTTAATAACCAGTTATCCGAGGATGCTCATAACCTAACTCGGGCTCTTAAAGGGCAGTCCAAAGCACAGGGTAATTGGGGAGAACTAATCTTAGAACGTGTATTAGAGGCTTCTGGACTACGCAAAGGTCACGAATATAATGTACAAGTAAACCATATCCGGGAGGATGGAACTCGAGTCCAGCCAGATGTTGTTATTCACTTGCCAGAAGATCGTCATCTGATTGTTGATGCCAAGGTATCACTCACGGCCTACGAAATTCATACTAATGCGGGCACGGATCCTGAACGTAATGGCGCCTTGAAACGTCATCTCGAGTCAGTTCGTTCCCACATAAAGGAACTTTCTGAAAAAAATTATCAACAACTCTATGGGCTACAATCTTTTGATTTTGTTTTGATGTTCATACCAGTTGAACCGGCCTTTATGCTTGCCATATCACATGACAATAATTTATGGCTAGACTCATGGAAAAAGAATATTTTACTTGTTAGTCCTAGTACCTTGCTGTTTGTAGTTCGTACTGTTGCACATCTCTGGAAACAAGAGCAACAAAACCGTAATGCCCAAGAGATTGCTAGCCGTGGAGCAGAACTCCTCAATAAGCTAGCTGGCTTTGTGGATGATCTTGATAAACTGGGAAAACATCTGCACCAAGCTCAAGAGGCATATGATGGCGCCTACAGTAAATTTACGAAAGGGAAAGGAAATGTTATCCGCCAGGCAGAGATACTAACAAAACTTGGGGTAAAACCTACTAAGCCACTCTCGCAAAAGCTAATCACAGATTCGATCTCGGATGATATCTAGCCGCCCCTCTTCCGCCAGTCTCCCCGTTTAAGAGAGAATAATTATTATTAGGTTTTTAATCTCAACTTAGGCTTTACAATACTTACCAGTCTTCCATCATTTTTGGATTCTGCGCTAAATTTTCAGTATTCTGTGTAACTAAGTCTCGTAGTGTTATGTCACCGACAGATGATTCAACAGCCTGCTGCATCCGATCTAGTACTTCCTCAACAGGCCGTGGTGCTTGTAATCTATCAGGTGATAGAAGGCGATCTTCTCCGGCAATGCGTACGTTATTGAGCACCTGTGTTACCGAGACTAAAGATGGATCTCGCGCAGGTAGATAGGCCGGCGGGTCATCACCATTCTGCACAATGAACTCCTGGCGTTCCAGAGTATCAAGCACTGTCTGAAGCACGTGTATTGGTACTCCAAGTAAGCGTTTGAATTCTGATATTGAGGGCATCGGCTCACCATCAAGAAACTTGCCCGCCACTAAGCACATAATTGAGAGTGCTAGACGTTCGCGCATCCGGTTACTCAACCGGTCACTAAGTCGAGGCTGGCCGTCCTTAAAATATATGTATTCTTGATGCTGAATGTAGAATGCAACGCTAGCGCCAAACAACAGGATCAACCAGCTTAAATAGAGCCAAATCATGAAAAGTATAAGGATTGCCAAGCCTGAATAGACCGCAGCGTAATTATTTGAAGATGCCACAAAGGTAGCAAATAGCCATCCTGCAGTTTGCCAACCAATTCCGCTAACTGTACCACCAATCAGTGCAGGCTTGAATCGCACTCTTGTATTCGGAATAAACATGTAAACAAATGTGAAAAACGAGATTACGAGTAAATAAGGCATAAGCTTACTTAGTATTTTTACAGTCTCGTCTAGTGCTCCGATTGCTAGTATGCCGCGCATCGCATCATGATTCATTACGGTTGCAGTAATACCAAGTGCCGAGAACACAAGAATTGGCCCGACCATGATTACACTAAGATAACGAACGACTCTCTCGCCAATACGTCTGGGAAGTGAAATATGCCAAATATAATTCAGTGATTGTTCAATTTTTTGCATCAATGAAATCGCTGTATAAAGAAGCAGCCCTAACCCAACTGCACCAAGTACACCGACGTTCATATTCTCGATGAATTGTACGATATTAGACGCCACTTCCTTACCCTCCTCACCAAGAGGCTCAAGAAATGTTAGCAGCATCGGCTGAATCTTGTTATGAACACCAAATGCTTTTAATACGGAGAAAGTTAGTGCAAGTAACGGAACGATCGACAGTAATGTTGTGTATACCAAGCTCATTGCACGAAGCGTGAGTTGACCCTGCACAATATCTTGCACGAGAATCAGTATGGTGCGCATGAGCATGAACCCATGCGCCCTCCAAGGTGACTGTGGATCCGCTTGTTCCTCCCAAATAAATTTTTGGAAGCGACTCAGAAAACCTGAAGTGAGAGTCTTCACTCAGCAATCCAAAGCTTCAACTGAAACATAGTATGTTTTTCATTTGTGTTTAGTATCTTATGCTTTTTCTTTTTTGCCAGGAATTTTTTTATCGCAATGTAGGCAAACTGTTGAAGTCATATAAATTAGTTTGCCACAAAATGGACATGCTACTCTTTTCCCTTTGCTAATGAACACAAGAGCAACTCCAAGCGGACCGAGTATCAGTCCATAGAAAAATCCACTAGCTCCCATTCCTTTTGTGGAGCCAAGAATTGCGGTAGCAATTACACAGACTAACCACACTAGAATCCATACATGAATCCATTCCATAAAAATCTCCTTTATTCTTATTTACCCAATAAATTATTTGGATACAATATATTTATATTGATTAGAATAATACAGCGATCATTTTATCAGCTATGTGATCTAGATTTAAAATGATAAGACTTTCAATCAGTAATCCTCATTTCAGCGGAATAATGCCATTCAGGGTAGAAAAGCATATATTTTTTGCAGTAATCAGAGAATTTTGCATACACTGTAATTGGTCTGGCTAAGATATGTATTAATGATAATAACAACAGTATTCACCTTCGTCGTTGTTGCTTCGTTGCGACGTTTGTAACCCGGGACATAAGGCTAGTATTAGGATACACAACAACGAAACTGATACGAATTATATAATCTAGTTTTTATGATTATCTAGGAAAAGAATGCACGCCACACTACCATTGCTTCAAGCGACAAAGTTTCCGAACCTAAATCGCCATCAACTTACAACTCTTCAGATTAACCTTGGTTATCGCTGTAACCAGTCCTGCGTACACTGCCATGTCAATGCGGGGCCAAACCGTAAAGAAATGATGGATACCGAGACCCTTAAGCTTATCCCACAGGTGCTTGTAGCCCGTAACATTACAACTCTTGATCTCACTGGTGGCGCCCCTGAACTCCACAAAGGATTCAGGTTACTAGTAGATGAGGCTAGTGCATTGGGTGTGAAAGTGATTGATCGTTGTAATCTAACAATCCTATTTGAACCTAGTCAAGATGATCTGGCTAGATTTTTAGCTAGACAACAGGTCGAGATTGTTGCTTCACTTCCCTGTTATTCAATTGAAGATGTGGATAAACAGCGTGGAGAAGGAGTTTTTGACAAGAGTATTCTAGCTTTACAAAAGCTCAATGCACTTGGTTATGGCAGCAAAGGCTCTGGATTGATACTCAATCTTGTTTACAACCCACAAGGCCCTTCATTGCCTCCTGATCAAACTAAGCTACAAGTCATCTATAAGAAAGAGTTATATCAGAACTTCGGTGTCATCTTTAATGAGTTATTTACAATAACTAATATGCCCATACAGCGCTTTGGTTCTACACTAATTTCAAAAGGACAGTTCAATGACTATATACAACTACTAAAAGAAAATTTCACTGTAGCGAACTTTGCAAACGTAATGTGCCGCAACCTAATTAGTGTTGATTGGAAAGGTTTTCTATACGATTGCGATTTTAATCAGCAATTGGGGTTAGAGTTAGATCTAGATACACCATCAATACAAAGATTAAAAAGAAAACCTCATTTACGTGATTTACTAAATAAAAATCCGTCAGGCCGAGCAATCCGGGTGGCTGACCACTGCTACGGCTGCACTGCTGGACAAGGTAGTAGCTGTGGTGGTGCATTACATGAGTAGAGTCAAGCAATGAGAAAAACGATAATTATTACAATAATAATGTTTCTGGTGTCAATTTTTTTTGCACTGGATCTAGACTCTTATCTATCTCTCCATAGTCTTAAGTCTAGTTTAGGACAATTTGAAGCGTGGCGCATAGATTCACCAGCGCTAGTTGGATTTTACTTCTTTTTATTTTATATTACAATTGCTGCACTTTCCTTGCCAGGCGCTCTGGTGATGACACTTATAGCCGGGGCTTTATTTGGTTTATTGTGGGGAACAGTAATTGTTTCATTTGCCTCTAGTATCGGCGCAACGATTGCTTTTTTAGTCTCACGTTATCTACTTCGTGAAGCTATCCAGAGCCACTTTGGTGATCGATTACGTACCATTAACAACGGTATAGCTAAAGACGGCGCGTTCTATTTATTCATGCTTCGTCTAGTACCGTTATTCCCTTTTTTTATTGTTAACCTCTTAATGGGACTAACCCCAATTCGCACGGCTAATTATTATTGGGTAAGCCAGGCAGGTATGCTTGCTGGCACACTCGTTTACGTAAATGCAGGCACACAACTTGCAAAGATATCAGAACTTTCTAGTGTCACCTCTCCTGGGATATTAGTTTCATTTACTTTGTTAGGAGTATTTCCGTTATTTGCCAAATGGTTCCTACATTTCCTACAACGCCGTCGCGTATATGCTAAATGGAAACGCCCACAAAAGTTTGATCGCAATCTAATAATAATTGGTGCTGGAGCAGCTGGTTTAGTGACCGCTTACATCGGTGCTGCCGTGAAGGCCAAAGTAACGCTGATAGAAGCACAAAAGATGGGTGGTGATTGTCTTAATTACGGGTGCGTACCAAGCAAGGCTTTAATCAAATCAGCTCGATTAATCTATCAGATAAGCCATGGGGACAACTATGGCCTGAAAGCAAGAGTGCCCGAATTTAGTTTTAAGGAAGTGATGGCGCGGGTACATGAGGTGATTCGTACTGTGGCGCCACACGATAGCATTGAACGTTACACAAAATTAGGGGTAGAAGTACTTGAGGGTTATGCCTGCATCAAGGATCCTTGGACTGTTGAAGTAAAGCTACATGACGGCAGCATGCAATACCTAACTACCAGAAATATTGTAATTGCCACAGGTGCTCAACCAATAGTGCCTCCCCTGCCCGGTTTAGACGAAGTTGGCTACGTCACCAGTGACACTCTGTGGGATGAGTTTGCTAAAAATGATTTGCCGCCATCACGATTAATTGTACTTGGTGGTGGGCCGATTGGCTGCGAACTAGCTCAAATTTTTGCTCGCTTAGGGTCCAAAGTTACACAAATTGAAATGGCATCTCGGATCATGATTCGTGAAGACGTAGAGGTCTCTAAAATAGTGCAGACTTCGCTTGAACGTGATGGCGTATATGTACTTACGGATCATAGGGCCCTACGTTGCGAGCGCGAAGGAGATCATAAATTTATTACTATTGGTCACAATGGAACAGAGCAGCGCATCGAATTTGATACGCTGCTCTGTGCAGTAGGCCGCAAGGCGCGGTTAACAGGATACGGCTTAGAAGAACTAGGTATTGAGACGCAAAATACAGTGGTAACTAATGAATATTTAGAAACACTCTACCCTAATATTTTCGCTGCAGGTGACGTAGCTGGACCATACCAGTTCACCCATACCGCCTCACACCAAGCCTGGTATGCAGCAGTTAATGCACTCTTTGGTGACTTTAAGAAATTCAAAGTAGATTATTCAGTTATTCCCTGGGCCACATTTGTTGATCCAGAAGTTGCCCGTGTAGGTCTCAATGAACAAGAGGCTAAAGAAAAAGATGTTCCATACGAGGTTACAAGATATGAATTTGATGATCTTGATCGCGCTATTACAGATAGTACGACACATGGCTTCGTCAAAGTACTAACGAGACCGGATAAGGATCATATCCTAGGCGCAACTATTGTGAGTGAACATGCTGGAGATTTGTTAGCCGAATTTGTTTTAGCGATGAAGCATGGTTTAGGACTTTCAAAGATTCTTGGCACTATCCACACTTACCCGACCTTGGTAGAAGCAAATAAAAATGTCGCGGGTATATGGAAAAAAAATCATGCTCCACAACGTGTGTTGATGTGGCTATTTCGATATCACACTTGGAAACGATAACGAATTACATGGCTTAAATTATTATGAAAATATCCATAATCATACCAATTTTAAATGAGGCTCGTAGAATCCCACAGTTGCTTGAAGAGCTGAAGCCACTGGTACAAAACAACTGCGAAATAATTATTGTTGACGGTGGTAGTGAGGACGGTTCAGTTGAAATGATAGAGCACCCTGGATTTATAGTCGAAAGGGCAGGCTGCGGTCGTGCTCGTCAAATGAATGTTGGTGCAGCACGTGCTACCGGCACAATATTATTATTCCTACATGCTGATACACAACTTCCAGATACGGCTGACTTATTGGTCAAACAAGCGCTTTCTAATAACTCACTATCCTGCTGGGGTCACTTTAATGTTTGCATAGCTGGACGTCCAAAAATGCTTCGTGTAGTTGGGTTCATGATGAATATACGTTCACGTGTAACGAACATTGCTACTGGTGATCAAGCTATATTTGTAAAAAAGACGGATTTCATGGCGGCGGGTTGCTTTCCAGAACAGTTACTAATGGAAGATATCGAGTTGTCAAAGAAACTGCGTATCATTTCACGCCCTACCTGTATCAACTCCTATGTCATAACATCAGGGCGACGCTGGGAGGTATATGGTGTTTGGCGCACAATTTTTCTTATGTGGCGGCTTCGCTGGGATTACTGGCGGGGTATTCCAGCGAGCCAATTAGCAGGTAGATATCAATGAATCCTATTCGTATAGTGATTTTTGCCAAAGCAGCACAACCAGGATTTGCTAAGACACGTCTGATTCCTGCGCTTGGAAAACAGGGCGCAGCAAATCTCGCACAGCGCATGTTAATGTACACACTAAACGAATCCCTGACCGCTAAAATAGGACCAGTTGAACTATGTGTAACACCATCATCAACAGACACAATATGGCGAACTCTTGCTATATCTGATGAAGTGGAATATTCGGACCAAGGTGAGGGAGACTTAGGAGAGCGACTGTCACGTACAGCGCGGCGCGTTATCGCTGACGGTGAATCAGTCATACTTATTGGGACAGATTGTATCGAACTTACTACATTTCATCTGCAGCAAGACGCTAACCTGTTACGTCATTTTGACTCAACACTGATACCTGTAACCGACGGTGGCTATGCGTTACTTGGCCTAAATTTTTTTCATCCTTCTTTGTTTGAATCTATCAAATGGAGTACAAACACTGTTTTCATTGAAACAATATGTCGCTTGGAAAAATTAGGTCGATCGGTACAAAGCTGTTCTAGCTTGCACGATATTGATGAACCAGACGATCTAAAGTGGTTACCCATTGCCTGGAAGGAAAAAGAATATGTATAGTAAATCGGTAGCAGTGGTATTAAGCTTACTGAGTATAAGCGCCTCAGCACAAAATATAGTCAATCATGTGGGTAACTTTGTTGCGGATGTTAGTACAACACCTCCCTCCCCTTGGCGGGTGATACGATTCGATAAAAATATACCCCCTACGCTATACCAAGCAGTCACTTGGGATGGCGTAACGGCTATAGAGGCTAAAGCTAATGTCAGCATGGCGCTACTCTGTTGGCACCCAACACTAACGTATACACTAAACGTACACAGATGATGGTATTGCGCTCTGGGCCCGAATATCCGGAGTATGGGTGACAGAGAACGACGAAATATACTAATCGAATGCTATTCGAGCTCTCAATACAGATCGTATCAGACTAACTCTGTTGCCGTAGCAGCTGATACTGATAACACTAGCGAATATGCTCATTCTGGTTTTGCCAATTTGCACTTCGTACCAAGTGATACAAAATGTAATTTTTCTTGATCAAACAATGAAATAAATTGATAACGTTATTTTAAGTTTTGGTGAGACACAATTTATTGTTCTGAAGATCATACAAGACACAGCAAAACCACTTATGGTTAGAAAGAAATTCATATGCTGCAGAGACCAATTTACAAGGCTATTTTGCAATTATTAGGAGATTACCCATGTATGAGATTGTTAAAGATTATTATGGTCATCAATTAAAGCATTCGGGTGACCTAAAGACCAACGCTTGCTGCGATACCAACCAAATTCCGTCATGGTTAAAACCGCTTCTCTCACGAATCCACCCGGAAGTACTCTCGCGCTATTATGGTTGTGGGTTGGTCTGCCCTCCTCTACTAGAAGGCTGCCGGGTGTTAGATCTTGGTTGCGGATCGGGGCGCGACGTTTATCTATTATCTCAACTTGTAGGGCCAATAGGAGAAATAATAGGTGTAGATATGACCGATGAGCAACTTACTGTTGCCAAAAATTATCAAAAGTTCCATTCAGATAATTTTGGTTACTCTAATATACGTTTTCTAAAGGGCTACATTGAACATCTAGATGAATTAGACCTCGAGCCAGACAGTTTTGATGTGATCGTATCCAATTGCGTGGTCAATCTATCGCCTGATAAAGATGCGGTACTTAGTGGTATTCACCATCTGCTCAAAGAAGGTGGTGAATTTTATTTCTCAGACATATATGCAGATCGACGTGTACCAAATACTGCGCGTAACGACCCGGTACTCTATGGTGAATGCCTAGGTGGTTCACTATATTGGAACGATTTCCTTCGGCTTGCACATCGACAAGGATTTGCAGACCCGCGGTTAGTTACTGACCTACCATTATTAATCACGAATTCTGAACTAGCATCACGTATAGGTAATCTTCGTTTTTTCTCTGCTACTTACCGGTTATTCAAACTAGAAGGATTGGAAACCTCCTGTGAGAATTATGGCCAGGTAGTAATTTATGGTGGCAATATTCCTGAGCAAGCAACCCAATTTGTCCTTGATAAATACCACAATATAGAGGCCGGCAGAGAATTTCCTGTATGTGGCAATACTTGGCGTATGTTACATGACACACGCTTCGCGAAGAATTTCGATTTTAGAGGTGACTTCTCTCATCATTTTGGCATTTTCCCTGGCTGCGGTAGCGGCATGCCATTCGACAAAACATTAGATCCAAAAATAACTTAAAAATGTTGCTGATCTCTATCAAACAACCTATTCAGTTAAAAAAGAAAAAAAATGGAATGGTTATTGACCGTATCTGCATTGTTTATAGCTTTTAACAATGCTGCAAACGATAATTTTAAAAGCTTTGCTACCGTATGGGGGCAAATACACTAAGCTATCGTCAGGCACTTATTTTAGCTGCCGCTGCAACAGTAGCGGGTAGTATAGCCTCACTAATACTAGCAGAAGAGCTTGTACAAGATTTTTCGGGGAAGGATCTGGTGCCAGATGTAGTTGCTAGTGCGCCACTATTTATCTTAAGTGTTGCAATGGGTGCTGCTATAACTATTTTCCTGGCGACTAAATTAGGTCTACCAGTCTCTACCACTCATGCCCTAATTGGCGGGCTTGTAGGGGCTGGACTAGCACAAAATGAGGGCATAGTACATTTTGATAAGCCGGCTAATACGTTTATGATGTCCCTTTTAGTCGGCCCAATAATCGCGGTCATACTTGGAATGTTAGCTTACAGAGTATTTCGTATGAGTCCGATTGAGATTGATAAAGATTGTGCCTGCCTAGTAGCTTCGACACAAGTATTGGTACCAGGAATAGATGGTACCCTAATTAGTCAATTCTCCACGCTAAGTATTATTTTGGCTAGTAATGCTACGTGTGAGCCTTTAAAAACACCAATCAGAGTTTTTATATCACGCAGTATGGATCGTCTGCATATTTTATCTGCAATGGCGATCTGTTTTGCGCGTGGGGCAAACGATACCCCAAAATTAACCACATTACTTCTCGCTGCACACTTATTACAACCCGCTTCTTCTGTTGCCATGATAGGTCTTGCAATGGCCATGGGAGGGCTATTATTTGCTAAACAAGTTGCTAGAACTATGAGCAAACGTATGACAAGAATGAATCACACACAGGGGCTAACCGCTAATTTAATTACGGTATCCTTAGTGCTGGTTGCCAGTAAATTTGATTTACCAGTTTCAACAACACATGTCTCTGCAGGTTCTATTGCCGGGATTAGTGCAGATGCGAAAACGCTTGACTGGAAAATATTACGTAATATCTTGTTATCCTGGGTGGCAACATTACCATTTTCTGCTGGAATCGCATGGGTCATGAGCTCATTCATGTAAAAGAGGAATACGCAATAGTTTTTCTAAGATCATTGGAACTATAATTCGAGAATCATCTATGGAAATAACACTAAACCATACCATTGTGCCTTCACATGACAAAGTTGAATCCGCTAAGTTTTATACTAGGATTTTTGGATTTAAGTATATTGGTGAATTTGCACGTTTTATTGTAGTAAGAGTCAATAAAACCTTTTGTTTAGACTTTGCTAATAGTGAGAAATTTGAACCACATCACTATGCGTTTAAAGTTTCTGAGCAAGAATTTGATAAAATATTTGGTCGCTTAAATATGGAAAGTATTAAGCATGGTAGCGGCCCATATAGCACAGAGAATATGAGAATAAACAATGATAATGATGGGCGCGGTGTCTATTTTCGTGATACGAATGGGCATCTTCTAGAAATTTTAACTACTGACTATAAAATTGAATCATAAGTAAACAAGCAATTTTCCTTGCACGTCTGGGATGGCATCCAAGTATTTTATCTATCACGTCATTATTCTTAGGGCAATGTATGGCACCAGATTTGAAACATAGATGGCCAGCTTGTAATGACCGGGAAATTGAAAGCACGCGCATGACCAATCAGTATCACTTAATTTGAATAACTTGGAATGAATCCTTGAAATAAAGCTGCGGGCAAATACTATCAAAATAGTTGCGACCGGTAGTATTCCTATATTGATAATAGTACACCACTCAGGAAACTCTCTTAAAGTGTCAATTGAAATCATTTGATCACCTCTCCATTTGGTGAAATAGTCTTATTCTAGTGTTGCGCTTTACTTACCAATACGGTTACTTCTTAGTCACATATATTGTCAATGTACACATATAGGTTATGCATTAATACTAAGCCCTATAGAAACTACATGTATCTATAGTTCATCAGACTAAGAGCTATTCTTAAATAATTTGGTATCATAGCGAGAGCAAATAGTATGAAAAATAAACCGAGCCATCTATTAGAAAGATTTCTTAATCGCAGTTTTAGAATTGCGGCTGGCGCTGCCATCCTAATATTAGTTTTTTACTTTGCCACGAACGCTCGGGAAATATCTACGTCATCGATATCTTTTGACTCATTATCCGCTACAGAATTTCTTTCTTTTGTATTTTTTAGTGTTTTAGCCTATTTGCTTTTTATGTTGATATGGCCGATTGCATTTGGTAAAAAACCAATCAATCTTGCAAAAACACAATCTAAGGGAAAAGAGATAAAAAAACGAGTTCTTGGGTTTATGAAGATGTGGATGCGAGGTTGATCACAACTCAGATGCTGAGATACTCAAAAAAATACACTGATGCACAAAGAGTAGAAAGCAGAAGAGCCCAGGAATCTTCGGAGGCTAGCACTAAGTCTTCTTAAGAAGACTTAGTGTTTGAAAACAGGTTACATACTGCCCTTCTTTGATAAAAGGTAATAAAGAGATTATTGCAGAAATGAACTGGCGTATTGCCAGCCAGTAACAACCCTCCAGTCCGTTTCAATCTGTGGTCCATTTGTCCTTCTGTAAACGGGAACTATTGCTTCTGCAGCTAACCGGTGTCCCTTTAAAATTCCATGTTTACCTGATAAATTAAAGCCTACACTAATTCCCAATTCTTGCCCTCCTTGAAAGCCTGGAACAGCGGTCTGAACGGGGGCAGAGATCAATGGGTCCATACCTCTAATAGACTCTTGTGTTTTATATAATATGCGAGCAGAAGTACTGAACCACGGCTCCCATTCATAGCTTCCCCATCCAGTAAGCGTATGCTTATCACCTAATGCATAGCCAGAGTTATTCCTTTCCATACGGATCTCAGACATATATTGGCCTCCCCAACCCAGTTTCCTATAGTTACCGGTATAGGTTACTCCCGGTAACGCGTCAAAGGTACCGGATCCGAGCTGCATGGGATAAGGAAGTCTTAAGTTTGGCATCATACCGGTTGGAGCTAGTACCTGAGAGGTTTGGCTGAGTGAACCAGTTGGAATACTGATATTGAAATTTATGTGAGCATGATGGTTTGTGTTATAAACATTCGTTTCAAAAAGCTTGCACATTGCCCCGATCTTCGTATCACCAAATCCAGAACTATTTGTTGTAAAATTTCCAAGTACAGCTGGGCCACCCCCCCCCCGCAAACGTTGTATGATCCATGTTTTTTTCTACATAGCTTGCCATAGCCATTAGTGTTACCCAATCCGTCGGAGCGTACATCCCACCAAACATATGCATCTGCATAGTCATTTTAGTAGGAACAACCCTTAAAGTTGGAGGGCCAGCAAATGGGTTTGGCACCGTTGTAGCAATTTGTGTGGGGCTAACCCTATTATTTCCAATCCGATTTCCTTCCATATGCATATGACTGAATCGATAGGAAAACATATATTCTCCTTTTTTATGCATGTGCTCACCCACCACTCCTATAGGTGCATGACTAGAAGCTGAACCTCCGTAATAAGTACCGGGGCTACTTACTTCACCAGGACTATCAGCATGGGCAACCGAAAGTGAAAGCAAGCAAAGAGTTCCTGCCAAAAATAAATTAGTGCGCAGCTGCTTGTTATTCATTGCTAGTTTTTGAAAATGATTTCAAATAAGATGTGATTCTACTAAATTTTTACTGTTATAAAAATGTGACAAATTGTCGCACTCTTATAATAATTTACTGACTAGACTGACAGTTTGCACAATTGAGAATTAAGGTTTGTATCGGGTTTACGCATCCCTCAACACCTAGATGAGAGTGCATGAATTGATCACGATCAAAAATTGATTTATTAGAACCAGGCGTTCTAGTTGAGTAATTCTGTAAGGGTAATATCTAGGGTTTTTCCGTGAAGTGAATATCCAGAATCATTGCGCTAAATGAGCGGCCCTTAGCCAAACAAGAACTTCATTGATTCCTGAGTTACAGTCGGTGTGGTATTAATCTCTTTACCCTTCTTATACGCGCGAATGATCGCTGGGCGAGCTGCAAGTAAATCGACCCAACGTTTTAAATTAGGAAAATTATCAAGCTGTAACCCTAAAAAATGATATTTCAATATCCATGGGTAACAAGCCATATCAGCAATAGAATACTCTCCAGAGATATACTGGGAATTGTCCAGTTTTTTATTCAGCACAGTAAATAATCTTTTGGTTTCCTTTTTATAACGTTCTATGGCGTAAGGAATCTTCTCTATAGCATACTGATTAAAGTGCTGGTACTGCCCGAGCATTGGTCCTAGACCGCCCATTTGCCAAAATAACCATTTCAAGACTTCCGTACGTGCAACAAGTTCTGTGGGAATAAACTGAGTGGTCTTTTCTGCAAGGTATAAAAGAATTGCACCAGATTCAAAGATTGCTATTGGCCCTCTGGCACCTTCTGGTTCATAATCAACTATTGCTGGTATCTTGTTGTTTGGTGAAATTTGTAGAAATTTGGAGTCGAACTGCTCACCCTTGCTAAGGTTGACAGGAATGATGCGATACGGGATTCCTGCCTCTTCTAAAAATACAATAATTTTGTAACCATTCGGGGTTGTCCAGAAATAGTAGTCGATCATTATTGTATTCTGGATTCTAAGTGCATTTTTATCCTTCCTGTACAGTACAGTCGCGTATCTATTTCATTGTCAAAAATTAACAGAAAGAAACATCAATCAAAACATCAAAGGTATTATATAATACATTGTTAACTAAGAAATACATTGCATTGTTAGCATCTATTTTTTTCGACTTCTTGTTATCAAATCATAAGCGACTTGCACTTCCTTTGCTTGCTCCGTAGCTACAGCAATCATATCTTCCGGAAGACCCTGACCCATTAATTTATCTGGGTGATATTGACTCATTAACTTACGGTATGCATGTTTGACCTCTTGATCACTACTATCCTTACTAACACCTATCGCCTTATATGCATCCTCCAAAGCAGTGGCAGAGGTTACTTGCCCACCTGCAAAGTGTGACTGGTTTAGAACCATATCCAGCATATGCCTGAATGCAGACTCATCATAGCCAAGGTGGTGAGCAATATTGATTAGCAGGCGCTCTTCAGACGAATCAATGCTTCCGTCAGATAAAGCCATCACAATGAGATACACCAGTAACATTTGCCTTAAGTTATGCGTATGGCCACAAACAACCATAAATTCCCTTAAGTTCGGTTCAATATCAAAATCTGCACTAGACCCTTTCTTAAAAAGGTTAATTGCATTCTGTCTATGCTCAGCAGACATACCAACTTTTTGAATGAACTGTTCGACATGCGCAATTTCTTTTTCTGATATATGGCCATCTGCTTTAGCCAGTTTTCCTTGTAAAATAAAAACGGTTTCAAGAAAGATTTTTTGACGATTACCACTGCTGAGAGGGTTAATACCACCAATACCGTAAGCTCTAGACCGGTCAACAATACCCCCAAAGAAATAACCAATGAATGCCCCAAAAAATCCAAAGAGGTAAAACCCTATTAACGCGCAAACAATTTTAAACACGGCAACTCCTCAGATTTTATGTATAAAAAAAGATTATAAATATATGTAACATAAATCATGTGGCAAACTTAACTCTGAATGAACTTTAGCATGATTAAAATGTTCAACCATATTGTAGCTCTTGAGAAAACTAAATTGATACAGCAGATCGATCTTTACCCTTTACTAACTTCTACTTACAAGTCATTATGTGCAGGTCAGCAGCCATAATGGCGCTTTTTAAGATGAGAAATTTTCTTTATCATTATACGTACTCTGAGGGAATAATCTGTGGAGACATTAGTTAATTTTCTTAAGAATGCTAGTATAAAAACGCGGCTCTGGGTAATTATGTGTACCATGGCTGTGTTGATACTATTTGGTGGAGGCATCGGTCTGGTCGGCATCGCTAAGACGAACGATGCACTGGAAAGTACTTATAAAGATAGTCTAGAGCCTACTAGTATGATTAGTCGCATCATGCTTCTAATGGAGCAAAACCGTGTCCATATCATACTTGGATTACAAGATGACTTAGCAAGTCCTCATTTTAAAAATCAAGGCGACACACGATCTAAACACATTGCTTCCGTAATCAAGAACCGAGATGAGATCACCGCTATTCTCAAAGAATATAATAAGCACAAACTAACTAGTGAAGAACAGGATCTCGCAAATTTATATACGATAGCGCGCACGCAGTATTTTGACGAAGGGTTAATGCCTGCTATTGCAGCACTACAAGCAACAGAATATAAAAGAGCTAATGAAATTCTTCTAGAAAAAATTAATCCCTATTATAAAACCGCTGATCTTCGTGCAAATACCTTGCTGCGAAAAATACGTGAAACCGCAAAAAATAATTATGTAGTGGCCTCAGAACGTTTCATAATGATTCGCAATGTCCTTATTTTTGGTACATTGCTAGGTATTTTATTTGTTTCTGTCTCAGCAACACTACTGATCCGCTCGATTGTACGGCCACTGAATAGAGCGGTCTCCCACTTCAAGCGTATTTCTGATGGCGACCTGGAGGAAAATATTGAAATTTCTAGTCAAGATGAAATTGGTCAAGTGCTAAGTGGACTTGCAGCAATGCAAGGGAAACTGAAAATTATGATCGGCGAACTTGATCAACTAGCTAGTACTGACAAGCTTACCGGGGCATGGAATCGAAGACGCTTTGAGGAAACGGTAGAGACTGAGATGGACCGCCTGAGGCGATATGGCCAACGGTTGAGTCTAATGCTACTAGATGTAGATCACTTCAAAAAAATAAACGACCATTACGGTCACCCCGTCGGAGATCAAGTACTTATTGTTTTGTCGAGCACGATCCGTTCATCTCTCCGTGCCTCGGACTCTCTGACTCGCTGGGGAGGAGAAGAATTTGTAATACTGTGCCCTAATACAACAGCTACAATTGTAGCAAAGCTAGCAGAAAGACTACGCAAAAAAATTGCTACAGTAGACTTTCAGGAGGTAGGAAGTATTACAGTAAGTTTTGGTGTGGCTGAGTGTGGGCCGAGTGAAACATGGGAACAATGGCTTCATCGGGCCGATGAAGCGCTTTACTTAGCAAAATCAGGTGGCCGAGACCAGGTTAAAACTGTCAAAAGACCCCCTGAACTCATTGAGAAAGAAACTACTAAATAACAAATAAGACTAATAAACTTCCTAATTAGTGTTGCGTCAGCAAATACTCAAACGCACCCAATGCAGCATTAGCTAAATTTAGTGCAGGGTATCTTGCTGCAACAGCTTATGCTTTATATTGTGACAAAGATGACGTGTTATATATATTTGTCTACTATGGGACACCTATATTAGGACTGACTACCTTTGGTGGTTTTTTGAGTAAAAGACTCTATTAAAGTGGGAAGCTAAACTTCGATAGAGCCCTACCCAAATTATCTGCTTTTTTATTCTGCAGGTAAGCTCTGAGAGCTTGCCTGCAGTTTCAACTAAATCGTTACCTCACTTAGCACTACCCTGGTAGATGTATCACAAATGAATCTAGTAGACACTATACAAAAGAATCATTGCCAAATCTTGTTAATTGATCAGTACAATTTTATTAAGGGATTTAATAATACTTCTGATAGCTATGATTGTCATCATCACCATGCTTGCCATGTCTACTACTCTTGCCATGGCCTCCACCGTGCTCACCATGACCTATTTTCATGGCCTCAAGCCTCTCCCTTTGCTCAGCTGATAAAATCGCATGCACTACATTACGACTTCTGATGTGCTGTTCAACCATAGCTTTAAATGCCTCTACATGATCGTTGCCAAGTTTACGTAAAATAGCGTCATCTGTATTAGGTTTCATACTTTCGTGATGGAAATTCATCATACTTTTGTGGATATTTTTCTTAAATTGTTTGTGTTCTTGTGTATGTTTCATATGCAATCGGACAATTCTTCCAAGCTGCGCATCAGAAAGCTCTAATTCATCCGCATGAGTGGCAATCATATGTGCATAACTATAACCTCCATGTCTCATCCCACCCCTCATATGGCCCATCATGCCACCGCTATCTTTGTTCATACTATGTTTATATTGACAACAGCCTTTCTTTTCATGATGTTGATTACTACTATTTTCATGCGCTTCATGTTGATGAGTCTCCGCAACCATAAATCTCTCCATGGACTGACCATCAATGGAATTGTTCAACGCGGAGGCCATAGACACAGTAGCGAATGTAAAAGTAAAAACTGTTCCAATAAAAGTGGAAATCATAATTTTTCTGTAGAACATAGTCGTTTCTCCTGAATATTTATGGGATGTTACGTTGCAAGTCACTGACAAGTACCACTAATCTTTATTACCGAAAACCATGAGTTATGGTTTCCATTTAATCTGATCAATTTATCACCACACATATCATACGTTGGAATACAAGTATTCTAACGAACTAGAAAGAACTACTGTCAATAATAGATCTGAATGTGCCTCATGACCTACAACTCTAGCATAATCCTTTTAAGTAAATATCTTCTAAAAATTCCCTATACAAATAGGGATCAAATAAAACAAATTTAAATTACTGGTTTTCATTGCGTTTGGTTTAGAAAGTAATACCGCATTTTTTTATTAAACACATTGATTTCTATAGCTGCCAGTTTTTCCCCAACTAACCAAATGAATGAAAGCAGATTAATTATAGATTCTGTGACTTTACTCACAGAATCTGCTTGCAGATTTGAATACCATGATTACCGAGTTCTCTTAAGAATGCTGATACTGTTAATTACAAATATTAGTTCTTTATAAGGAAATGGATAAGAATGCACAAGAATATAGCATTAAATACGAAATCTTTGGCTCGTAAAATTAGGGAACGTAAAGTATTAAAGGAAGAGCTGAAGAATGAAGAACCAAGCCTGGTCGACAGTTTACATAAGTGGGGGGAAGACTATTATGGGGCAGAAGACTATTATGAAAAAACAGTCAATAGCCTACCACAAACAAATCATTACAATGATTACCAAAAAAAAACTGATAAACAATAATTTCTATTAATGATCTTAACTTATACCAAATATTAAAAAATTCTACAGAAATAAATATCTATATCGATATAGTAAAACTATATTCTAATATAATTATTGCTGATAGTTTTCAAGATACGAGGACTGGGTTAATAAATTGTTAACCTCTCAGTTGGGCAGCTCCTTATGCATCAATACATTGTCGAAACCGGAAACACTGTTCGCGGACTTTTGGAATTGGTTAATCATGAGGACTCCCTGATTAAGGAGCAGATCTCAAAACTACGTGAAGCAATAATCGAGTTAAAAGCTCAGGGTTGGAATTTCAATGCTATTGATTTAAAAGACGACTTTTCTGATACCTATGTAATGTCTGCGTTTTTTCGGTTGGCAAATTCTACACCGAGCACCGACGAATTGAAGTCAGAAATTGCAAGAACTCAAGCCCTTCTAGGGGCGCACCAGTTAACCACTCAAACTTTATGCGGCTCTATCTTGCAAATCGCAAAGCAGGGAATTACACTGGTTCACGGAAGTTTCTTGACCCATGATAGTTATACCATTGGCACCCCGCCCGGAAGAATCCTCGCCCCATTAACTTTACGTGACATTATCTGGCAGTCTTGTAATCAAGCTGTCCTTTGTAAAGAAGAGAACTATCAGCAACCGGTAATTGATCTCTTTGCTGAGCTTGAATTATCGCACGGCCCTCAGTTTTCATTGAGCAGGCACCCTAGACAAAGTCGAGCAAAACAAATTATTCAGTTATTAGAATGGCTAAATTATGGAACCTATATTGCTGACATGCGATTACTCTTACCATAAGTTATTAGTGCTTTTTCATCAGCGCTATCATCCATGCAGCTGACTATAGAAAAGTATTCGCATCCGCCTTCAGGTATGGTTCGATGAGGCTTTGTTGAATATTAAGGATCCTTTGGCAACACGGTCCAATGAATAGAATCTCAACAGTCGTAATAAATAGGCCTGTTGTTAATGGGTCAAGTTAAATAAAATAATCACCATCACAAATTAACAACTTTATTTTATTAGGATGATTATGAAAAAGTTAAAAAATGAAGGGGCACTATTTAAACAAGCGTTACTTGCTGGAGTAAAATATGCGGAAGGGCGCGGTGTAGTTGAGTTTGAAGCATCAGATTCGGCAAGTGAAAAACTTTTATATATTTATAGGCTTTTGGTCCATGACAAAATTATTCAAGCTTTACCAGAAGATCAAGTAGCTGAGAAATCATTGCGACATAAACTTTCAATATGGTATTCAAAACAATTACCTAAAGATCATCCTCTCTTAAAGTAAAAAAGTAGTTGCTAACTTTAGTAGAAATACACCCTAGAAATTCCTTTCATTTGTTTTGCATTTCTCAGCAATTCCATTCTGCTCCTAAATCAACCCTGCCATTTTAGGCCTCTATAGTAAAGAAATCACACATATTTAGGTTTTAATTATTGCCATATAACGTTTATTTGACAAAAAATGGCAGTTTTTACCGAATTTTGTAAGAAAAATTGTAAAGACATCTGGAAATGATGCCGATTATA
>SPBV01000103.1 GCA_004525885.1 Nitrosomonadales bacterium | reverse complement strand
CGCTAGAAAATGGGTGGGATGAAAATATATTAGTGGCGTTGATTAGTAGTAGAAGAATTAAAGAATGGTGACGTGGAGATTTACAAAATGACGATTTCTAGACTCACAATACATATTAGCATTCTTGGTATTGTTTTTCTGATGCTTGGTACTGAATTAAATGTAGCGTTTGCAGAAATAAACCCTGGTAATAAGTACGAATCAGAGTGTGTGCCTATTGCGAGTTGGGTGGTACCGGGAGGTGAGAAAATATCTAACGCAGAGGTCATTTCTCGTGCAGCAAATCAATCGGTTGTGTTACTAGGAGAAGCGCACGCCACTCTAGAGCATCATCGTTGGCAGTTACAAATGCTGGTGTCATTACATACTCAGCACCCTGATATGGTAATCGGATTTGAAATGTTTCCACGTCGGGTGCAGAAGGTACTTGACCAGTGGGTAGCTGGCGATCTTTCTGTGGCAGAATTTCTTGATGCTACAGACTGGGAGCATGGCTGGAGTATTGACGCAGATGCTTATTTGCCACTTTTCCATTTTGCCCGGATGAATCAGATACCGATGGTAGCACTCAATATCGATGAACGTTTGAGGAAGGAAATTTCTTTAAAGGGTTTTGATGGCATGTTGGAGGGTAAACTCAAGGGAGTGACGCGTCCCGCTGAACCAAGCGCTGCATATCTTGATTACTTAATGCCAATTTATAAGAAGCATGATCGTGGTAGTAAAGATAGAGGTGAGATCAGTCTCGACGATTTAGATTTTCGGCGTTTTGTTGGAGGTCAGCAGCTATGGGATCGAGTGATGGCGCAGGCTTTATATTCAGCACTGAGTCGCCCAGGACCACCGCTAGTGGTTGGAGTTATGGGTGCGGGCCATATCAGGCATGGTTACGGGGTTCCCCATCAATTGAAAGATATGGGTATTGAGAATATTGCTATGTTACTACCATGGGAAAGTAACAAAGCATGCAAACAGTTAGTCACTGGGATAGCAGATGCAGTATTTGGTGTCGCATCACACGCTGATATGCATGTACCGCCACGCCAGCAGCTTGGCATCCGTTTTGAGATGGCTCAGAATGGGGCACGTATCATACAGATCAAGAAAGGTAGCGTAGCAGAAGCAGCCGGTATCAAAGATGGAGACATCATCACAGAAATTGCAGGTTTGGAGGTTAAGCAGATCAATGATGTTGTTGTAGTGGTCCAAAGGCAGGCACCTGGCACCTGGTTGCCGCTTAGAGTATCGCGTGGCAGTGAGATAGTTGAAATTGTCGCCAAATTTTCTGTTGTGATGCAATGAGCATTAGTATGCAGCTAGTGTGGCATCGATTTATTTTGCGCATCTCGGTTACTTTGTTCATGATCTTTCTCGCAACCATCGCATCTACTGTATCTATCGCTTTAGCAGCACCCCCATTAGCAAAAGACTCATCAATAGTTGAATACGACATTGTGGTTTACATAGACCCGGTTGCGCAAACTATTGAAGGGCGTAGTGTGATTACAACAAAGTCTCCAAACGAATTAATTCTGTCTTTGGGCCGTCGTTTTAGGGCGATACGCGTACTCGACGATGGGGTAATTCTTAAATCGTTGAGCACAAACTATGGGATGATGCAATCTTGGCAGATTCCAGGTAGCCAGCGCGTTCCACGACACATTGAAGTCCATTGGCAGGGCAAACTTTCTCCACTTAATACTTCACTTGATCACCTGCAAACTCTTGGAAGAGCCGAGCCGGTAAGTGGTAACTTTGGTACTTTTCTTCCTGACTCGAGTGGCTGGTATCCACGTATTACTGGAGAGCTTGCAAGTTACCGTGTAAGCCTTAAGATGCCACTCGGGCAGCGTGGTATTGTTGCCGGGCGGATCACCGAAGAGTCTGAGTCTGATGAAGGTTATCATGCGCGTTTTGAATTCCCTTTTCCATCTGAGGGAATTGATTTTATGGGTGGTCCTTACACTGTCGAGACTGATACGATGTATGGTGTAGGTGGAAAACAAATTCAGTTGAGAACTTATTTTCATTCACAAATCAAAGAATTAGCACGAGATTATCTTGATGCTGTAAAGGGCTACATTGATCTTTACGAATCGTGGATTGGCGAATATCCATTTACTGAGTTTAGTGTCGTATCAAGTCCGACACCTACGGGTTTTGGTATGCCGACGCTCACCTATCTGGGTATCAATGTGCTACGGTTGCCATTTATTCGAAGTACATCGCTTGGACACGAGGTACTACATAACTGGTGGGGAAATGGAGTTTACCCCTATTATCCGGGTGGTAATTGGTCTGAGGGGTTGACAACGTTCATGGCAGATTACGCGTACAAGGAGCGTATTGGGCCAGAAGCTGCAAGAGAGATGCGGCTTGGTTGGTTACGTGATTTTGCTGCTCTATCGCCTGGCCAAGACTTGGCACTTGATGAATTTACTACGCGCACACATGGAGCCTCTAAGATTGTTGGCTATAACAAGGCAGCAATGATGTTTTTGATGCTACGTGACTTACTTGGAAATGAGAGTTTTGATCGTGCACTCAAGGTATTCTGGAGTCAGCAGCGATTTCGTATTGCATCGTGGTCGGATTTACGGAGTGCATTTGAAACTGAATCCGGGCAGAATTTGCAAACATTCTTTGAACAGTGGCTTACATATACAGGCGCACCTACTGTTCGCATTGCAAAAGCAATACGCACACATTCAGACTCTGGGTACTGCGTGACAATTACACTTGAGCAAGTAGCTTCTTCATACAACCTTCGCGTACCGGTTGCTATATATACCAAGGAAGGTGAGGAAATCAAGATATTCGATCTGGATCGTGGACGTCAGACTTTTTCATTTGAATTACGTACTAAGCCCACTGAAGTAGTTCTTGATCCAAATTTTAGATTATTCCGGAAGCTAACACCCGATGAAGCGCCGCCAATTTTGCGTCAGGTAATGGTGGATCAGACCGCAGTAACTGTTTTGTTGCCAGAGATGGGAATGGAGCGTGTCGTTGCCGAGGCGCTTGCCAAGAAGCTTCAGAATCGTGTACCAAAAATAGCTTCATCGGGGGATGCTCTTGCAGCAACTCCGGTATTAGTAATCGGTCTGCAGGATCAGGTTGATAAATGGCTTATCTTGCACAAGTTACCCGCTCGCCCTGTTATTATGCGTCACGATGGTACAGCACATGCTTGGACAGTGGGCCGTAAGGATGGTGTAACACTTGCAATTGTATCTGCACAGGACGTGACCTCACTTCAAGCTTTGGTGCGGCTGTTACCACACTACGGACGACAAAGTTATGTTGTCTTCGATGGCGCAAATGCCATCGATCGTGGCACATGGCCAGCACGTGCGCAGATAGTAAAGTTGAATTAATCTGCAATACTGGTCTCCTCAAGTAACGGTGGGGGAAGATCTCTTGTCGTGTTAAGGATATGCCTGATAATTTCCATATTATGGGCAATGAAGGGTTACCTTTGTACCTTGTCCCATTGATTATTTAGGATATTAATATTCTGGCGCCACCAATTTAACTTCTGGCTGCAATGCAGCATAGATTGTACTGGGCTTATCTATCCAAAAAATAGATTAATTACCTGAGATGAGAGTATGGGAATCGAATGATAAGTATCTATATATGAACGTTAGAATTTTTAATTCGTATATTATTCTTGAAATCAAATTACTGCTGGACGCTGACCTTTTTGTTTTTCCTGCTCCAGAACAAGTTTTTTGTTAACATACGCTTTTAGTTTCCTAATTTCGTGGAGTATTTAATGGCTATCGAAAGAACTCTGTCTATAATCAAACCTGATGCAGTGGCAAAAAATATAATAGGAGAAATTTATTCTCGTTTCGAGTCCAATGGGCTAAAAATTATTGCAGCGCGCATGATGTGCCTTTCCCAAGCCGATGCAGAAGGTTTCTATGCAATACATCGTGATCGCCCGTTTTTCAATGATTTGGTTAAATTTATGATTTCTGGGGCTGTGATGGTGCAGGTTTTAGAAGGTGAAGATGCGATAAAGAAGAACCGAATGCTTATGGGCGCGACTGACCCAAGAAAGGCTGAGAAAGGTACTATCCGTGCAGATTACGCTGATAGCGTAGAAGCTAATGCGGTACATGGTTCCGACGCACCTGAAACTGCAGCGGTAGAGATCGCCTATTATTTTCCAGAAATGAGTATTTGTTCTTGATAGAATTAATTTTCTAGCCCAACACAATGACCATTAATTTGCTCGATTTTAACGCGAAAAATCTTGCCAGTTTCTGTGGAGAGATTGGTGAGAAACCGTTCCGTGCAAAACAATTGCTGCGTTGGATACACCAGTCTGGTGAGGAAGATTTTACCGGCATGAGTAATTTGGCTAAGGTATTGAGAGAAAAACTCTCTGCTACTGCGGTGGTCAAGCCGCCCCAAGTTATCAGCGAACATATCTCCGCTGATGGGACGCGTAAATGGTTACTAGATGTGGGTGTTGGTAATGGAATCGAGACGGTTTTCATACCTGAACCTAGTCGCGGCACGCTGTGCATTTCCAGCCAGGTAGGGTGTGCGTTGGAATGTACTTTTTGCTCTACAGGTAGGCAGGGTTTTAATCGCAATCTAGGGGTGGCTGAGATTATTGGCCAGCTATGGTGGGCAAACAAGGTGCTAGGAACTGCAGAAACAGAGATCGCATTGAAACCGAGGCATCTTGTTGGTGAGTCCATGGTAGTTCAGCCTTTAGGACAAAACCACAAAGTTAGTAATGTGGTAATGATGGGTATGGGTGAACCACTTGCTAATTTTGAAAATGTGGCGTCAGCGCTTGACTTGATGCTGGACGACAACGCTTACGGGTTGTCGCGTCGGCGTGTAACGGTGAGTACATCAGGCTTAATTCCAGCAATGGACCGGTTACGTGAGCGTTGCCCTGTAGCATTAGCAGTATCGCTGCATGCACCCAACGATAAGTTACGTGACCAATTAGTTCCAATAAACAAAAAATACCCGCTCAAAGAGTTGTTGGCAGCTTGTCAACGTTATCTTAAAGCTGCGCCAAGAGATTTTATTACTTTTGAATATATTATGTTGGCAGGGGTAAATGACAGCGCGGATCAAGCTTGCGAATTGGTAAAATTGGTAAGGGAAACACCTTGTAAATTTAATCTAATTCCATTTAATCCATTTCCCAATTCTGGTTACGAACGATCTTCAGTTGAGGCGATAAATAGATTCCGTGATGTACTGATGCAGGCTGGTTTGGTGACAACAGTACGCAAGACCCGTGGTGATGACATCTATGCTGCTTGTGGTCAACTTGCTGGAAGAGTGTTGGATAAGACTCAGCGAAAAGGACGCGAAATTATGGGGACAGCAAGATGAGACAGATTCTGACAAGTTTCTTGATTGCATTATTGGCGCTGACAAGCGGTTGCGCCAGTTTCTTTGCTCCCTGGTTTCCACCTAATCAAAAAGAGGCCCAGGAGGAATTGAAATCGGAACATTCCTGGCTTGGGAAAGAGCAAAGTGAAAGTGCAAAGAAAGAAAGCGCTATACTTCATACTCAGCTTGCAGGAGCGTATTACAATCGAGGGCAATATAAAATAGCGATAGAAGAGGCGAACAAGGCCTTGCTTACTAACTCTAGCTATGCGCCTGCATATAATGTACTTGGGTTGGTTTATATGAATTTGCACGAAGACAAATTGGCGAAGGAAAATTTCGAGCGTGCATTGGGAATTGCGCCTAATGATTCTGAAACTCATAATAATTTTGGCTGGTTCTTGTGCCAGCGTATGCCCGGAAAAATGGATCAGGCTATAAAACATTTCATGACGGCTCTGGAAGATTCTCTTTATTTAACACCAGAAATGTCCAATGCGAATGCTGGTACTTGTGAGCTGAGCCGTGGAAACTATAAGAGTGCAGAGATGTTTTTTCAGAAAGCATTAGTGTTGAAACCAGCATATTCTCCAGCTTTAATAGGGTTGGCGGAGACTCATTTTATGAGTGGGAATTTGTCTGCGGCCAAGTTGAATTTATCACGTTACATGAGTACCTCCACACCTACGGCTAGAAGCCTGTGGCTAGGAGTGAGGATTGAACGTAAGACCGGAAATCGTCAATCTGCCGCTAGCTATGCTTCACAATTGAAGAAACAGTTTCCAAATTCTGAAGAGGCGGCAGCTCTTCGTGATGGCAAATTTTAATAATGAACGATACCAATAATAATAACGATGTGACCGAAATAGAAGCGGTTGGAAAAGTACAAAGAATTGGCCAGGTGCTACAAGCAGCACGGTTAGCTCAAGTTATGAGCATTCAGGATATAGCGCGACAATTGCGGCTATCAGAGCGGCAGATTGCAGCAATTGAGGAAGATGATTACAGCATATTT
>SPBV01000043.1 GCA_004525885.1 Nitrosomonadales bacterium | reverse complement strand
TACTTGTTGGTCTATCAAAATATTGACGTTCTGGTCTCCAATCTTAACCACCCCACTAAAACCTTGCAGATCCCCGCTTGCAGGTACCGCTTTTCCAGACTTTGAAACTCTAGCACTTATTACAACCTCAGAAAAACTAGATAGCTTCATATCCGGGTTCATGCCCATTCCATCTTTCAGTGTAAATTGTGCCGGCAAATTTTTAGCCTGTAGACGCACAATGGCAAGTGGCATCCTTGGGCCTTCCTTTGCCCGAGCATAAATGTAAAGCGTATCCCCAGGTGATGCCCTCGCGGCTAGTAAAGGGCTAATCTTAACAATTCCGGAAATTGTAGGAGTTGAGGTCTTTGCTTCTATATTCTTATTTGATTTTGGAGATTGTGCAGTAGTATTAGCTGGGACTTTTTGATTGTTTGACGCCAGAGATTTTGCTTGTATGACACTTCCTGAAACAGATTGTGCTAGCTTAGAATCTGCTGGAATGATTGCTAATAATTCTTCCCAATAAACTGCAGCCTGCTTAAATTCACCTTGTTCAAATTTTGCAGTACCAGCTAAAGCCAACGCTTTAGGATTCTTCGGATCAATACGTAAGGCCTTATCAATCAATTCAATAGGCTTTCCCATGTAACTTCCATCTTGCGTCATTGCAAAGGCATCAGCATAATTAACTAGCGCTTCCGCACTATCAGGTGACTTTGCAAGTAATTTTTCATAGATTCCACTAGCTTCATTAAAACGACCCATAATAGCGTAGGTGCGCCCTAACATAAGCCATCCCTCTAAATCATCCGGTTCCCTCTCAAGACGCTCAACAAGATTTGTGACCATAGAGGAAATTTCTTGATGCCCGTCATCTTCTGAAGCCGGTGTCTGGCCAATAATTTCCATTTGTTCCAAGGCTGGTTGTGGTAGCAATGCCTTAGTGTTACCTAATAGTAGATACAAGGATATAGCTACAACAGGAACTAACAAAATTAGTACTGCTGAAGTTGCAATGCTTCGATTACTATTTGTTCTTGCCTCAGAGATGAAGTTTTCCTCTGGAATATCTAGCAACATTCGCTGCTGTAATTCAGATTTACTTTGACTGTATTGCTCTTGATTCAGGATGTCATTGCGCAAGTCATTATCAAGCTCAGATAGCTGGTCTTGGTAAATTCTGATATTTGTTGATCCGCGCTTCACACCTGCTCCACTTCCCTTATTTCGTAATAAGGTAGGAAGAATAAATAGCAAAGCGCCAACTATAAAAGTACTAGCAATAACCCAAAATGATGTCATGCGCTATCACCATCACTACTTTTATTTAATAAGGCCTCAGCTTGCTTGAGTTGCTCATTTGAAAGTGGTGTTTCTACAAGTAACTTTCGGCGTTGCTTAAGGTAAATAATTAGCACACCAGCTCCAATTAAAAGCAAAATAAATGGTCCAAACCAAAGCAACATAGTGTTAGATCTTACGGGTGGGCGATAAAGTACAAAATCGCCATAACGAGCAACTAAAAAATCAGTGATCTCTTTATCACTTTTGTTTGCTATTAATTGTTCACGAATCTCACGACGGATATCTTTTGCAAAATCAGACCGTGAGCCAGCAAGTGACTCATTTTGGCATACCAAGCAACGCAACTCCTCAGATAATGTAATCATACGTTTTTCAATTTCTGGATTCTCAGCCACCGGTAATGCCTCTTTTGCCCAACCTAAAGATGGCGCAATTAAAATAACAAGTAGTAATATAAATTGTCTTTTATAAAATAGTTTTCGTAAACAAGTGGTCGCGGACTGGCCATAATCTCTTATGCGCTTAAGAAACGATCTTAAATTCATCCCTGTAATTCCTTAACTAGCGGCAAAATTGTTTTTTCTAAGATATCTACGGTTACAGGTCCAATTTGCTTATATTGGATAATTCCTGACTTATCTATAACGTATGTTTCGGGAACACCATAAACGCCATACTCAATACCCACTCTGCCATCTGAATCCACTATACTTATGGTATAGGGATCACCAAGTTGATTTAACCACTGCAGAGCCAGATCGTCCTTATCCTTATAGTTGAGACCATAGATTGGAACTAAACCAGATTTTGCTAACTGTACTAGTAATGGATGCTCGTCACGACAAGAGGCACACCATGAGGCCCATACATTAAGCAGCCAAACCTTACCTAAATTCTCTTTAGACGTAAAAGTTTTTTCTGGTTCATGTAGTTGTTTTGATTGAAAAACTGGCGCTGGTTTACCTATCAAAGGTGATGGAATTTTACGTGGATTAAGGTTAAGTCCAACGAGTAAAAATGAAACTAGGATAATAAAAACTACCAGTGGCAGCAAAAAACGTATCATGCCTTTCTAGTTTCCATAACTAGTGGAATATTCCCAACATCTTCCTTGTCAATCTTAAGATCAGATTGATTTCGCACCTTAAGACGGTAACGTCGATCAGATACTGCAAGAGCCCCTCCAAATGCCATGAGTAAACATCCGAACCAAATCCAATCAACAAAAGGTTTATGATAGACACGTACCACCCACGTCCCATTACCGAGGGGTTCTCCTAAAGCCACATACAGGTCACGAAATAATCCGGTATCAATCGCAGCCTCAGTCATAGCCATTCCCGAGGCGTTATATGTACGCTTCTCAGGATGCATAAGATTGATTTTCTCCCCATTACTTAATACTTCTATATCGCCTCGAATACCCTGGTAATTGGGACCAGGTACTTCATTTGTTCCGTTAAAACGAAAAGTATAGCCACCTATATCTACTGTATCACCAATATCCATACGCACATCTTTTTCTGTTTCATAACCATTCACCATTGTCACGCCAATAATAAAGATAGCGATACCAAAATGAGCAAAATGCATCCCGTAGTAGCTACGAGTTTGTTTTGAAAGCTTTGTAAATAATCCTTGATGGGCACTGCTTTTCATGCGTTGCCATAGGCTTACGCAAATACTGGCAATGACCCAAAAAGCTAGTAACAACCCAAAACTAACCATTGGCTTCCATTCGCCAATGGCTAGCGGTAGGAATAGGGAAGTTACAAGACTGACTCCAAAAGCCCAGCGCAAACGTACTGCAAGCTCAGGTAGGCTTGTTTTTTTCCAACGGGCTAATGGACCTAGCCCCATAAGGAAAATTGCTGGGGTCATTAATGCTACAAAAACTGATTCAAAGTAGGGGGGGCCTACTGATATTTTGCCAAGTTCCAACGCATCCATCAGTAATGGGTATAACGTTCCCAGCAAGACACTGCTAGCCGCTACCATCAACAGTAGGTTATTTGCAAGTAGAAGAGACTCCCTTGATACCAGATCAAAACTTCCACCGAGTCCAATTTTAGGAGCTCGCCAAGCAAATAAAAGTAATGAGCTACCAATAATAATAACCAAAAAAGATAATATAAATATACCACGAGCTGGATCAGTGGCAAAAGCATGAACTGACGTTAGTACACCTGAACGAACTAAGAAGGTTCCAAGTAAACTTAAGGAAAAAGCACAAATGGCAAGCAATATGGTCCAACTCTTGAAACTACCACGCTTTTCTGATACTGCCAGCGAGTGAACGAGCGCAGTACCTACTAACCATGGCATAAAGGACGCGTTTTCAACCGGATCCCAGAACCACCAGCCACCCCATCCTAGCTCGTAGTAAGCCCACCAGCTACCGAGCATAATACCTATGGTAAGAAATACCCATGCAATTGTGGTCCACGGTCGCGACCAACGTGCCCAAGTTGCATCCATCTGCCCACTTATTAAAGCAGCAATAGCGAAAGCGAAGGCTACAGAAAAGCCAACATAGCCCATGTAAAGCATTGGAGGGTGAATTACCATACCTGCATCTTGTAAGAGAGGGTTAAGATCACTCCCTTCAAAAGCTGCAGGAATAAGTCGATCAAACGGATTAGATGTAAACAACATGAATAATAAAAATCCCACGCTGATTACTCCCATCACTCCTAGAACCCTTGCTACCATATCGTCTGGTAAATGACGACTAAATACACTGACAGCAACCGACCATGAAGCTAGCATCAACATCCATAATAGTAGTGAACCCTCATGCGATCCCCAGGTTGCAGCAAATCGATATTGAATGGGCAATCTGGAATTGGAGTTTTGGGCAACGTTTAAAACTGAAAAATCATTATTTACAAACGAATAGGCCAAACAACCAAAAGCAATAGCAACAAACACAAATTGTCCCTGTACCACTGGCCGTGCAAGTGCAACCCACGAGGGGATGCCACGAGCAGCCCCGAATATAGGAAGAATCACTTGTGTGGTTGCTAGCAGCAAAGCAAGAATTAAAGCAAAATTACCGAGTTCTGGGATCATAATGGTAGATGTATATAGAAGTAGAAATTGATATCAAGCGATCAGAGAAAATTAGAGATACTAGTATGCTAATCATTGTTAAAACTATTGTGTTATCAGTGTTTTTTGTGAGTTACTTGCCTGCTCTAAGGCAGCGGCAGCTTCTGGCGGCATATAATTTTCATCATGCTTAGCTAGCACCTCATCCGCTCGAAAAACCCCATCTGGCGATAGTTTTCCTTGAGCTACTACCCCCTTGCCTTCCTTGAATAAATCGGGAAGAATGCCTGTGTATACAACAGGGATATCTTTTGCTGTATCGGTCACTACAAAGTTTACAGTTACTCCGTCACTCTGACGCTTAACACTTCCTTCTTCTACTAGCCCTCCAATTCGAAAACTTTTACCCTGAGGAGCCTCATTAGCAGCTACTTGAGTGGGGCTAAAGAAAAAAACCAAGTTACTCTGAAACGCATCAAGCACTAATGATGCAGACAAACCTAGTGCAGCTACGCTTACAATAATAATTGTTAACTTCTTATGACGTGGTTTCATTATTTTGCTCGTATTGAGTTGCTTTATGAATCAGACTAAGTTGCCTCAGTAAAGTTCGCCTGCGATTAAATACCAATGTAATCTCACCAACTATACAGAGGAGGGATACTAAGAAGGAGCCCCATACATAAAACCCGTATCCGCCCATGGCAAAGAAATCTGACCAACTTGCCCAGTTCATCATGCGGCTCCCTGTAGTTCGCTTACCCATACAGTATGACGCTCTCGTTCTAGGATGATGGTTCGTGTGCGCATCAATACTAGTGCAATGGAATACATCCAGCATGCAAGGCTCATAATAAGCATGCCGGTGAGCATTGTCGTAGCCATTTTTGGTGATTGAGTAAGACTAACAGTGGCCCCCTGATGTAGGGTATTCCACCATTTTACTGAAAAATAGATGATCGGTATGTTTACTACGCCAACTAACGCTAATATAGCGCCAGCTTTGTCAGCTCGACGAGGATCATCTATGGCCGCTTGAAGTGCCATAAAACCAATATAGAGGAACAGTAAAATTAATTCGGATGTGAGTCGGGCATCCCACACCCACCATGCTCCCCACATAGGCTTGCCCCAGAGTGCTCCTGTCCATAAAGCTAGAAATGTGAACATCGCACCTGTAGGCGCAATAGCTGTGGCTATCATAGATGATAGTCGGGTGTTGAAAGCAAGGCCAATAGCAGCCCAGCCTGCCATAATTAAATAGAGGAACATAGACATCCAAGCGACAGGAACATGTATGAATATAATTCGATAGGCCTCACTCTGCTGAAAATCTGTAGGAGCGACAAAAAAACTAATGTAAAGCCCTACCACAAATAATATAAATGCAGTGATAGAAAATAATGGAGTAAGTTTGCCAGCAAGAGAATAAAAACTTGCTGGGGAAGAATATTTGAACCAGTTAATTGCCATTTCGTATTAAAATTTAAGGAGTTAAGTAGTGTTGCTTAAATTAATTAGTAATTAACTCTCTATTTTAACTCATAAATTAAAATTGATAATTGCTTTCTTCACTCTATCGAAATTCGTAGTGCAGCTGCCGCTGCCCACGGCGCCAATACTAGTGATGCTAATAAAAATGCTCCAAGTAACGATAAATGTGCGCTAGCTACCAAGCCTGCAGAGCTTGCCTCTACAGCACCGGCACCGAAAATTAGTACCGGAATGTATAAAGGGAGAACCAGTAACGATACCAGAACCCCGCCACCCCTAAGCCCTAGAGTAAGAGCTGCGCCGATAGCGCCAATTAGACTTAATACGGGCGTGCCTAAAAGTAATGACACAGCTAATATCAACAACGCATCCGTTGACAAGTTAAATTGGATCCCAAGTATTGGCGCTATTAAAACTAGTGGCACACCAGTTACTAACCAGTGTGCTAGTGCTTTGCCAAGAACTAGCAGCGAAAGTGGCTGAGGCGAAAGCAGCATTTGCTCCAGTGTGCCATCTAGATAGTCGCTAGAAAACATTCTTTCAAGTGATAACATTGAGGCTAACAAAGCTGCAACCCATACCACGCCAGGTGCCATAGAACGGAGCATATTAATTTCTGGTCCTACACCTAGAGGGAACAGGCTCACCACGATAATGAAGAAAAACAAAGTAGTTAATACGTCTGCCCGTTGACGCATTGCCAGAAGAAGATCACGCTGGATTACCCATAGGAACATATTAATTAAGCTGCAATCGCTTCGTTACTACAGCAGCAACATTAATATCCTGATGGGTAGTCATTACAATCATGCCTCCTTTTTCTAAGTGCTGCTCTAAGATACTTTGCACTAGCATCACGGCTGCACTGTCGAGTGCAACTAATGGTTCGTCAAGTATCCATAACACTGTACTACACACCAGTAAACGCGCTAATGTTACTCGCCGTCGTTGTCCTTGTGATAAGATTTTGACTGGCAGTATTTCACGCCCACCTAATCCCATTCGCTGTAAGGCATTGTAGGCCTTATTTTCATCAATTTCATTTCCAGCCAGCGCACTTGAAATGCGTAAATTCTCGAGTGCACTCAGGTTATCTTTTACTCCGTTTAAATGCCCAAGATAGGTAATAGAATTATGATATTCTTCATCTAAAGAGCGAATGGCATTTCCACACCAACGAATTTCCCCATGAGCGGGCATAGAGAGTCCACATAGCATCCGTAGCAAACTGGTTTTGCCGCTACCGTTAGGACCGTTAACCTGCATGAATTCGCCAGCTTCAATGGAGAAATTAACATCCTTGAATAAGCTACGTTCACCACGCACACATTCTAAATCAGATACTTTTAACATCTGGCACTTTCTGTAAAAAGAAAAATTATAGCGTATCAATATACTCTGTAGCCTTGTTCAATGTAAGAATTTAAATTAGTTAACTATTTTCATATATTAGTATCCTTGCAATTTTCTTAGTATCATCGATAGAACTCGACACAATGGTGGAGTAGATAATGAATAGGTTTTTTGTTTGTGGCGACATTGGCGGTACTAAGATTTTATTATGTCTAGGAGAGTTAGTAGATAACAAGATCCATATACATCTTGAACATCAATACCATAGCAGCAGTTTTACTAATTTTTCTGAGGTTCTTAGAGACTTTCTTAGTAAGGCTAAGGTGGTTACCAAAAAATGTAATCCTATAGCCGCCTGTTTTGCGGTAGCTGGATCCATTGTTGCACAACGCGCAAATTTAACAAATTTACCTTGGCTAATTGATGCTATAAAAATTACAGAGGAATTCTCTATTCCTACCGTAAAATTAATTAATGACTTTGAAGCTGCAGCATTAAGTATTGATGATTTACTTGAAAATGATCTAGTAACATTGCAAATTGGAAATCCTCAGGCTCAATCTATGCGAGTGGTTTTAGGTGCGGGTACTGGAATGGGCGTTGCGTGGCTTACATGGCGGGAGAAATTCTATATACCGCTCTCAACTGAAGCGGGACACATAGACTTTGCCCCCTCTAGCACATTACAAGACGATTTTCTTGTGTATCAGAGAAAGAAATTTGGCCATGTATCAATTGAACGAGTTTTGTCCGGAAGCGGTCTAATAGATATATTTAATTTCTTGCAAGCAGAACTAATTAATGATAACCAGCTTATACAAACAGATATAAATAACATTGATGCTCCAATGGTTACTAACCTCGCGCTAAATAGAAAGCATCCAATTGCTGTGAAAGCCCTCGATTTATTTGTTGAAATTTATGGTTCCTATGCTGGAAATCTAGCTCTGGCAGGGCTATGTCATGGTGGGGTATATGTAGCTGGTGGTATTGCACCAAAAATAATTGATAAACTTAAAGAAGGAAATTTTATAAGACTGTTTTGTGACAAGGGTCGTTACTCCAACATGATGAAGGATATTCCTGTACATGTTGTGATGAATCCAATGATAGGAGTAATGGGTGCGATGCGGGAAATGCAACGGACACAGGGTTGCTAGATATATATTTATATATCTATAGCGTAGAGTTATTTCATACTATATGAGCAAATTACTTATGGAAAATACCAAGTTGATTGATAACTTAGAAGAAGATAACCCTGATAGTCACTTGCCTATTAGCTACAAAAACTACATTACTCCGGGTGGCCACACGAGGTTGATGGATGAGTTTTTATGGTTAATGAATAAAGAGCGACCTGAAGTAACTGCGGTAGTATCTTGGGCCGCTGGAAATGGTGATCGATCAGAAAATGGTGACTATATCTATGGGAAAAAACGTTTACGTGAAATCGACAAGCGCATTCATTTTCTCACCAAAAGACTAGATATAGCAGAGATTGTTGACCCAGCTGCTCCAAGGGAAGACAAAACACGAATTTTCTTCGGCGCCACAGTCACTTTCTCTAACCAAATTAGTAAGACAGAAACCATTTCGATTGTCGGTGTTGATGAGATTGATACTACTAAAGGCTACATCAGCTGGATTTCTCCGATGGCGCGAGCGTTGATTAAAGCGCAACAAGGTGACATAGTAAGCCTACGCGCACCGAGCGGGATCAAAAGAATTGAAGTCTTAGAAATCAAATACAAGACCATTCCAATGGAATCATTTGAGGCAACAACTCAACGCTAACACACACAGAGCAAGCAAAGATAAGAGCCAGTTAGTTTTTCTGTTTATTGTGAATTGGGAATAGCTAATGAAATGTATTACCTCTCGCAAGAATATTGTTTTCAAGCAGCTAGTCAAGCTGGAAGAATCAACAAAAAAACGTAAAGCAAGTGGACTAACGATACTTGATGGGATACACCTAGTAAATTCCTATCATGAAAAGTTAGGCGCACCAAGGTGTCTAATTACAAATGAGTCAGGCTGCAAAAGTGCAGAAATAAAACAATTGTTAACTTTAGAAAAAAGTAAAGCGGTAGAAGTATTTGTACTAAGCGATACATTGTTTCGCGAAATTTCTCCTGTCAAGACACCTACTGGGATTATAGCGTTAATAACTATTCCCTCTCCCAGAGATATCTCTGTTCGCAAAAGTGAGAATTTTTGTGTTTTACTCGAATCTATACAGGATCCAGGTAACCTTGGATCCATTCTGCGTTCTGCGGCAGTTGCTGGTGCATGCGATATATACATGTCTGATGGCTGTGCAGATGCCTGGTCTCCCAAAACGCTTCGTGCTGCTATGGGAGCACATTTCCTATTACGTATTTACGAACAATCTAATTTGGCGAAAGTTGCACAGAAATTCGAAGGAAAAGTTATCGCAACTACGCTGAAAACAAGTAAGAGCTTATATGATATATCTTTAAAAGGGCCAATTGCATTCATGTTTGGTAATGAGGGGGTAGGTTTATCAGATATGATGCATCGCGCTGCTAGCGAACAAATTACTATCCCCATGGTGCGTGAAGCAGAATCATTAAATGTTGCTGCTGCAGCAGCTATTTGTTTTTTTGAAAGGGTACGTCAATACCAATGAGTAAAATTTAACTAGCATAAATTATGTTTAATGTATCAAATTAGTGTATTACTAATTTTAATTATGAATTTATGAGTATTAGAGATAGTGATTTTATGTGTGAGGCGCTTGATCTTGCGCAACAGGCAAGAAAAAAGGGTGAAGTGCCAGTAGGTGCCGTTGTAGTGAAAGATAATGCTATTATTGGGCGTGGTTATAACCGTCCAATAACTACAGCAGATCCTACTGCCCATGCAGAGATAATAGCGTTACGAGATGCAGCACATTATCTTAGTAATTATCGCTTATTAAAATGCACTCTATATGTAACCTTAGAGCCATGCGTAATGTGTGCGGGAGCAATTTTTCATGCTCGCATTGCGCGGTTAGTTTATGGTTCTAAAGATCCTAAAACTGGAGCATGTGGCAGCGTGATAAATTTACCAGCAGAAAAACAGTTAAATCATCATACTCAAGTAATTGGAGGTATCTTAGAAGGCGAGAGTTGCTCATTACTCAAACAATTTTTTACCGAAAAGCGCAAGACTAACTAAGAAGTATACTTATGAGGATTGAGATTAAAATAGAACCGCAGTATCTTGATATTATTGATAGTAATCAACTTACAATTAAATCCTATCGGATTTCTTCTGCGAAAAATGGAACGGGGCAAGAGAAGGGTAGCCTCTGTACTCCAATGGGCAAGCATATTATTCGAGCTAAAATTGGAACTAGCCAGCCAATTAATACAGTTTTTATTAGGCGAAGGCCAACAGGTGAAACTTATTCTCCTGATCTTGGCGCGCGCTATCCAGATCGCGACTGGATTTTAACACGCATTTTATGGCTTTCAGGCTGCGAGCTTGGTTTCAATCGCTTAGGGTCAGTAGACACGATGCGTCGTTATATCTATATTCATGGCAGCCCAGACAGTATTGATATAGGCAAGCCTGGCTCTATCGGCTGCATTCGAATGTTAAACGCTGATTTGTTAGAACTATTTGATTT
>SPBV01000107.1 GCA_004525885.1 Nitrosomonadales bacterium | reverse complement strand
TACAAGTTGCTGGGTTTGAATTTGTCTCTGATACAGACACTGAAGTTATTGCCCATCTCATCACGCTAAACTTAAAGAAAACGCCTGATTTATTTGAAGCAGTTTGCTTTTCGGTTGCTGAATTGCAAGGTGCTTATGCAATTGCTGTAATGGAAGAGGGGCATCCGGAGCGTATAGTTGTTTCGCGCAACGGTGCGCCATTACTGCTGGGGATAGGAGAAGACGGTAATTATGCTGCTTCAGATGCTTCTGCGTTATTGCAGGTTACCAAACGCATGATCTATTTGGAAGAAGGTGATGTGGCTGAGCTGCGCCAAGATAGTTACCGCATTGTTAATTGTCTTGGTGCCGGACCATACAAGGAGGTGACGCGCGCCATACATGAAAGTGAGCTCACCAATGAAGCGGTAGAAATGGGCCCTTATGCTCACTTCATGCAAAAAGAAATATTTGAGCAACCAGGTGCGGTGGCAAATACATTGGAAATGGTACTCAACGCCAAATCCATTTCTCCACAGTTATTTGGAAGTGAGGCCGAAAATATTTTCAAGCAGACTGATGGCATCCTGATTCTCGCCTGCGGCACTAGCTACCATGCCGGGCTGGTTGCCCGTTACTGGCTCGAATCTGTAGCTGGATTGACTTGTAATGTTGAGATTGCAAGCGAATACCGCTACCGTGATCCAGTTTCTCGGCCCAATTCGCTGGTAGTTGGCATTTCACAATCTGGTGAGACTGCAGATACTTTAGCTGCACTAGGCTATGCTAAATCATTGGGGCATCGTCACAGTCTTGCAATCTGCAATGTGGCAGAAAGCGCGCTCGTGAGGCAAACTAGTTTACGTTTCCTCACACGTGCAGGGCCAGAAATTGGTGTGGCTTCTACCAAGGCATTCACCACACAGTTAGCGGCGCTGATGTTACTTACTATGACGTTAGCGAAACTGAGCGGCAAGTTGTCTGGTGAGCGTGAGCTTGAAATGATTGCCGCACTACGACACCTACCGGTTGCATTGCAGCATGCGCTCCAAGTGGAGGATCAGGTTAAGTCCTGGTCTGAAAGATTTTCCCAAAAGCGCCACGCCCTGTTTCTCGGACGCGGCATGCATTATCCTATTGCGATGGAAGGCGCGCTTAAACTTAAGGAAATTTCCTACATTCATGCCGAAGCTTACGCTGCAGGCGAATTGAAACATGGCCCTCTTGCTTTAGTAGATAAGGACATGCCTGTGGTTGTCATTGCTCCCAACGATACGTTATTGGAAAAACTTAAATCCAATTTACAGGAAGTGCACGCACGTGGGGGGGAGCTCTATGTTTTTGCAGATGCAGACTCTCGTATTCAGGAAAGCGAAGGGCTCCATGTTATCCGTATGGCTGAGCATGCGGGGTTACTAAGCCCGATTCTTCATACCATCCCACTACAACTTCTTGCGTACCATGTTGCCTTACAAAAAGGAACTGATGTTGATAAGCCACGAAATTTGGCAAAATCAGTAACTGTGGAGTAGTTCAGCAAGTGGGTAGGATTCCTATCCTATTGATGGAGTAAACTCAAAAGATACCAACCCCACCCCCTCCTCAAATCTGGTGGGGTTTTGTTTAAACTTTCCTTCTTCGCTACTTCTTGTCAGAATCCCCCCACAGGAAACCACCAATTCATAGACAAAAAAACCTCTCTTGCTACTTATTGGAGATCAGTAATTCTATTAGGTAGGAATACTGCTTCTTATAAATTTGCGCTTTCAAAAACTTCTTTAGAACTTCAAAAGAAAAGTAATTTTATTGATATAGATGACTTGGCGCTTCCCTTTGCTAAGTATGTTTCTGAGTATATAAAAGAAAATGACAGACAGGCGACCGAGGTTAACGATAGATATTCTTAGTGCTTGTCGACAGTTTAATAAATTAGAAATAAGAGAAGAGGCGTTGGCCTTAGAAACTAAAAACATGGTTTTCGTTATATGTTCGATGCGTTCCATAATGTTGCTAGCTCTCAGATTCCAAAATTTATTGAAAAGACAGCAGATATTAAAAAAGACCTTACTTTAACTGACAACTATTCTGAATTGCCTGTGAGTAAACAATCCTCAAATTTAAACTTCGAAGTAGAATCAGGTGCCGTCTATGCGAAACTGCTCTTTAATTAGAAATTACCCCAACATTAATCGAAATTAACCCAGACAAAGATGGTGAAACTGTATTTGTTTTGATAACAAAACTAAGAAAATTGATGTTACTTCCTTCAGAGATGCTTTGAACGGTTAAATAAACGAAATAATTATTATGTGGACAGTCCCTATCCTTTATGGTGATCAGAGATTTGTTTCATGTAACTGATTTGCACACACTTATAATTTCTAAATGGCACGCGGAAACATACTTCAATCTTAGTGATGTGGAACCAGATGAAATGCGAGATATTTTGAGGCGGGGTAAGAGGGGTTATTCCAGGTGAATAGAGATATTAAAGATCTTGTTTATCCGCATGGTTTTTACGGACAGGGCGCTTTCATTGCATAAATCTCTCATTCAACTCTATGAGAATTGCTGAAAGTCTATTTCATGGGGACATAAGATTTTATTATTAGAAGTTACCCCTTGTTGGTACATTCAGTCACGGTAGAATGATGATGTTGTTGTGTGACTATTAAGCACAAATTTTTATGTTGCTGCTAACTATAGATATTAGTTCGTAAGCCGATATATACATTATCTGAACGATCTAGTCGTTTTATCTACAACTATATTGTCGTTTTTCTTAAATAAGAGGGCGAGCAAAAATTTTCTTGTTAGCAATACCGCAATAAAAATTTAGTTTAATATGAGGCTAGAATCACGACATTTTCTAGTAGTAAGACAAATAACAATAAATTGATTGGAGTAGACTTATGAGCATAGTGGCTGTGGTTGGTTTGGGGTATGTCGGATTACCTTTAGCGGTTGAATTTGGTAAAAAAGGGGAAACTATAGGTTATGACCCAGCTAGTAGCAAAATTGAGAACTATAAACGTTTCATCGATCCGACTGGCGAGGTTTCATCCGAGAATATGCAAGCCGCAAAGAATTTAACTGTGACTACTGATCCGGCTGAATTATCTTTAGCTGACTATATTATAGTTTCTGTCCCCACACCAGTAGACCTTGCGCATCAACCAGATTTTACGTCTCTCATTAAAGCAAGTGAAGCTATTGGCAAGCATATGAAACGTGGCGCCATAGTTACCTATGAGTCTACAGTCTATCCAGGAGCAACTGAGGAAATCTGTGTGCCGGTTTTAGAGAAGCATTCAGGCATGAAATGGAAAGAAGATTTTCATGTTGGGTTTTCTCCAGAACGGATTAACCCTGGCGACAAAAAACATACGCTAAAAACAATCGTAAAGGTTGTAGCAGGAGATGATGAGGATACCCTAGAGAAAGTAGCTGTACTCTATGAAAGTATAATAACTGCTGGCGTACACCGCACATCAAGTATTAAAGTTGCTGAAGCTGCAAAAGTTATCGAAAATACACAACGTGACCTTAATATTGCGTTGATGAATGAGCTGGCAATTATTTTTGACAAACTAGGAATTGATTCATTGGAGGTTTTGCAGGCTGCTGGTACTAAATGGAATTTTCTTCCTTTTCGCCCTGGTTTAGTGGGGGGTCACTGTATTGGTGTGGATCCCTATTATCTTACCCACAAGGCAGAGATGATTGGATATATCCCCCAGGTGATCTTAGCTGGCCGTCGTATTAATGACAGTATGGCAAAGTTTGTTGCAGAACAAACTATAAAGCAGCTTATTAAAGCTAATTGTAATGTCAAGGGCGCAAAAATAAATGTACTTGGGCTGACATTCAAAGAAAATTGCCCTGATTTAAGAAATTCTAAAGTTGCCGAATTGATACATGAATTAAAGTCTTACGGCGTTGAGATACATATTCATGATCCTGTAGCTGACGCTAAAGAAGCACGTCATGAATATGGTGTAGAACTTGAATCATGGGAAAGTCTCCCTCGTGCTGAGGTGATTATTGCTGCGGTGTCCCACCAAGAGTTAATTGAGAGGCCAATATCTGATTTTCTATCCAAGGTTATAGAGAAGGGGTGCTTCATTGATGTTAAATCCCAGTTTGATCAAAAAGCGCTTAACAAAGCTGGACTTAGTATCTGGCGGCTCTGAATTTAAAGGACCAGGAGTAGATTGACCATGACAAAATATCAGGGCGCCCAGCAGCATTTAGAAGAACATCAATATTGCTGGTTAATAACTGGCGTTGCTGGTTTTATTGGATCTAATTTACTGGAGGTACTGCTAAAGTTAAACCAGAGAGTAGTTGGATTAGACAATTTTTCAACCGGTTACATGCACAACCTTAATCAGGTAAAGGAGCGGGTGGGGGAACAAGCTTGGCTTAATTTTAGCTTTATTGAAGGCGATATCTGTCAGCTAGAAGATTGTAGGAAGGCCTGTTGCAAGGTGGACTATGTTTTGCATCATGCGGCTTTAGGGTCTGTCCCACGTTCAATTGAATCGCCTATTCTGACAAATGAAAATAATATTTCTGGATTTGTAAATATGCTAGTGGCATCGAGAGATGCTTCCGTGAAACGTTTTGTTTATGCCGCATCTAGTTCAACTTATGGCGATCATCCTGACTTGCCGAAAGTGGAGTCGATGATTGGCCGGCCACTTTCACCGTATGCTGTCACTAAGTATGTCAATGAGCTTTATGCTGAAGTATTTTCTAGTTGTTACGGTATTGAGTCCATAGGGCTAAGATATTTCAATGTTTTCGGCCCAAGGCAAGATCCGAATGGTGCTTATGCTGCCGTGATCCCACAATGGATCGCGGCTCTTATTAAAGGAGAACTCCTTAGAATAAATGGTGACGGGGAAACTAGTCGTGATTTCTGCTATATAGAAAATGTTATTCAAGTAAACATCCTTGCTGCATTGTCCAATGATCCTAAGGCGGTCAACCAGGTGTATAACGTGGCGCTCAATGAAGCAACAAGTCTTAACCGTCTCTATGAGATGATACGTTCGTTGTTAGTAAAAGAATTTCCATATTTGAAGAATCATAAGCCTGAGTATGTGGCTTTTCGTGAGGGGGATGTTCGCCATTCCCAGGCTGATATTTCCAAGGCTACCAGGTTGTTAGGTTATACACCAACCCATCGAATTGATAAGGGCCTTAAGCAAGCATTGGACTGGTATATTGCTCATGTTGTTACCTAAGTTTTCATTCAATATTTTGTACTCAAATCATGCTAAATACTAATAAGGTACACCTTTAGCTTTTAAAGTGCCGCTAATTGTTACTGGCTGAGGTTGTCTAGTACATGAAAATTTCATTTCATATTTGCTTAAGATAATTTCCAGAATCAACAGAAGATTCTTCAGTGAGAAAATTTAAGTTTGCTTGTTAGCCTAGCTTTATTAAAACTACCGATAGAGTGTTTGAATTGCTTGTTGGCATACTTTTGCAATTATTGTGACAATACAAGCGAGAATTTAGCCGCCAACTACATGGGGACGATACGGGTGGGTTTGTTTCTTATAGAGTTTCCTGATCTTTTTTACATAGCTCCTTGTCTCGGGATAAGGCGGGATACCGTTGTATTTTTTAACGGTGCCTTCTCCTGAATTGTATGCGGCAGCAACAAAAGACACATTGCCTTCAAAGAATGTCAACAGCCATTGTAGGTAGGCGATACCACCCCTAATATTATCCTCCGCATCAAAAGTATTCTTGACTTTAAAGCGCCTTGCGGTTGCAGGGATGAGTTGCATCAAACCTTGTGCGTTTTTAGGCGATATTGCACGCACATTAAATCCAGATTCAACAGAGATAATAGCCATTACCAGTTTTGGGTCTACTTCATAGAGTGGAGCCAGTTTAGTCACCAACTTAAAGATATAATCATTGGGATATGTTACTCCTCCCCCATTCCTTGCCTGTTGAAGGGGTATTTTTGATGCGCAGGATGGAAATGATAGCGATGCAGATATTTTTTTGGTATAACTCTCCATTTTTTGTGCGTGCTCATGCCCTTGTTTTGCAGCCATAGTAAACAAATACGAAGCTATGTTATCGCTTCTTGAAACGCCCCGACCATTAGCATACATCCACCCAAGAAAAAATTGCGCATCAGCATCACCCATTTTTGCTGCTTTGCAATAAAGCGTAGCAGCTTTTGCATGATTCTGTGGGACACCTTC
>SPBV01000210.1 GCA_004525885.1 Nitrosomonadales bacterium | reverse complement strand
TAGCATTCTCCAGAGTTGAGGAAATTTGTCTGCTAATGAACTAAAAGCGAGCTCTGTAATACGAGCCACAGTAACTTCGTCAATTGATACTACATCAGCTGATCTGAGACAGGTTGGGTCAATAACCGCCATTTCGCCAACATAGTCGCCAGAGACACGCTGCCCAATTTCATCACCATTAACTTTTATAGATACGTGGCCACGGATGATCAGACAAAAATCGTTATCAGTTCCATTATGAGAAATGATTGTGGAATTAGGGGCGTGATTAAACAGGAAACACGACTTTGCCAAAGCTTCAGCTAGTTCTTCATTATCAAAAACAATCTTTTGTTTAAGAATTTCTTCGACTAGCCTTTTAAATCCCTCTTCACCCCGGAAGCTTTCAATCATGGTAGTCACCTTTAGATAGGTTAACAGTAATGCCTCACACAACTCATATTGAAAATAAGTAATCTAGATTAGATCATAATAGTCACAACCCAGCTACCATATATAGCATGGCAAAACTATAAATGCCGACATATTCAGCGTTATCAAACTTTAATATGAAACCAGGATAGTAAATTTATTATTCGAGTTTCAATAGAATCACATGGCATAGAGGTAGTTCTCATTGAGCAATATTCCTCCATAAACATTATTCTCTTGCCAAGAGAATAATTATTTTACATTAAGATGCTGATCTTAGCGTGAAATTATTCTTATACTACCCCGATAAAAACTTTATTTGACCATGCAAGCTATATTCTTTTGTTACACTCTTTTATCCCCAATTACTGTGGATAAGTTTGTGGATTATTTAGAATTATAATCTTCAAACTACTACTTTATAAGGGTATTCCTTAATTAGATTAAATTTTAGTCTATATTTAATCCTTATAAAACATATAGTTATATTAATAGTCAACACCTATGCGAGTTTGAACTATAAGATAGTACAATCTGGGAAAAAATGTGGACTACCATGAAAAGTCAAGACAAATTTACTAAAAAAAGTCAAGATAGACTCTCTCTTGAAATTGTGGCTTCTAATAGTTGTGTTGGCGAAACACGGTGTGATGCCGTCACACATTAACACGCAAGAACCAATCGGCTTGTACAAAAATATTTCTGCCAGATTGAGAGAATCAGATAATTAATTTATAGCAATTCTTTTAGGTGCAATTTTATCTGCTAGCCAAATTTCCTGCAATCATGCTTCTGTTACTCCTTCTCATTTTACTATTAACAACAATACGATCCTTGGATAAATTTTCAGGAGAACTTTTGAGTGAGCTTACATCACTATTAACGCTCGCAAGTTTCCACAAAATGTGTGCCTTAACATAATCCTGTTTAACACCGAGTCCTTCATAGTACATAATACTTAAATTATCTTGTGCCTTTGCATATCCCTGATCAGCTGCCTTGTGGTACCAGTTTACGGCCATGCCGTAATCCTGCGTAACACCCTGGCCTTTGTCATACATAACCCCTAAATTTAACTGTGCTTTTGCATCTCCTTGATTTGCTGCCATGCGATACCAAGTCACAGCCTGTTTGTAGTCTTGCTTAACTCCCCGCCCCATGGCATACATAAGACCCAAATTTGATTGTGCTTCGGCATCCCCTAACTCAGCTGCCCTACGCCACCAGATCACTGCCTGCTGGTGATCCTGTTGACATCCTTGACCCTTGGCGTACATGAGACCCAAATTTGATTGCGCTTTTGCATTCCCTTGTCCAGCTGCCCTATTCCCCCAGATAGCAGCCTGCTGATAATCTTGAGTAACGCCTTGACCTGTAGCGTACATAGTTCCTAAATTTGATTGTGCTTTTGCGTATCCCTCTTCGGCTGCTCTACGCCACCAAATAGAATCCTGCTGGAAATCCACTAATGCAATTCCCAAGTCCTTTACATACATAAGTCCTAAAGCATGTTTCTGCTCAGCAGCCTTGCGAAACCATAGCGCCGCCTTCTTGAAGTCTTGTGTAATTCCTTGGCCTTTTACATACATAGCACTTAAATTTGATTGGGCTTTCGCATACCCCTGCTTAGCAGCTTTATGCCACCAGATTGAGGCTTCCCGGAGGTCTTGCGCAACTCCTTCTCCGTTAGCGTACATGACACCTAAATTTGATTGTGCTCTTGCAATTTTCTGCCCAGCCGCCTTGTGATACCAATTTGCTGCCTGACGGTAATCTTGAGTAACCCCTAGACCTTTGTCATACATGATGCCTAAATTTGATTGTGCCTTTGCATGTCCCTGCATGGCCGCCTTGTGGTACCAATTCGCAGCTTGATGGTAATCCTGAGTAACTCCTTGACCGTTGGTATATATGAGCCCTAGGCTGTATTGTGCATCTGCAATTCCCTGCATGGCTGCCTTGTGATACCAATTCGCTGCCTGACGATAATCCTGAGTAACTCCCTGACCGTTCGCATATATGAGTCCCAAGTTGTATTGTGCATTTGCATTTCCTTGCTTTGCTGCTTTGTAATAACATTTCACAGCCTCCCGGTAATCCTTAATAACTCCTTGGCCATTAGCATGTACTAGCCCTAAGTTATATTGCGCTTTCGCGTATCCTTGTTCAGCTGCTTTTTCATACCAAGCTGCAGCCTGCTGATAGTCTTGGACAACCCCTTGACCGTTTGCGTATATGAGCCCTAGATTGTATTGTGACTGTACATGTCCTTGCTCAGCTGCCTTGTGATACAGATTGCGGCCTGCTGATAGTCTTGAATAATCCCTTGGCCGTCGGTATACATGATTGCTAGGTTGTACTGTGCCTCTGCTACTCCCTGCTTAGCAGATTTTTTAAAAAATTCTGCTGCTGTAATGTAGTCCTTACTAGCATAAAGTTTCATCCCATTTTCAAAATTTCCAGAAAAAGCAGGTAATGTTAGTAGAGCAAAGCACGTTAATACAATATTGATAATTTTTTTCATGGCGTCCTTTTTCCATTTCATCCTCGTTCACTCGATCAAAATGCATACCGCATCTTTGGGGAATGTTTAGAGAGTTATCGGACGAAATTGTCGAATGATTAGATAGTAAGATAGCTCACACTATTTAAATCACTGAAGAAAGGTGCTTTTCTACCTTATTTCCTTTTCTGGTACTTCAATAATTTGTTAATTAGGAGTTATTTATTGTTGATTATGTGCCTGTATTTAAGCTTAAGTTGCCTATATAAAACATATTAGAAGATTAATAATTCTTAGGTATTTTTAGGAAACTTCGTGTAGTAATACGAGAACAACATCTTTTTTGAAGATTATCCTGTCGTTATTCCGAAACTAGTTTGCCAAATTACAAACTAGGAACATCATGTTTTCAACGTCTATACGAATAATGTAATGAAGAGAGTATTTGTTAATACAGGTATTATTGAACTATAGATCTTTATTCTCAGTTGACTTGCAAGAAATAGCTAGCTCATTACTGGATGCGTAAACTAGGATCAAAATCTTATACTCTAATTCTACTTGCTGTATGAATATTAAAATAACGATAGAGTTACTTAAAATTATGTTGATGTGGAGGAAATGAGGATTGAAGGTGGTACGAATTACGAGGCAATCATTGTTTCAGTTTTGTTTTTTGATCTCCGTTGGAGAGATGACCTAATGAGAC
>SPBV01000223.1 GCA_004525885.1 Nitrosomonadales bacterium | reverse complement strand
CACCCACACCTACACCCACACCTACAGCTTGTCTGGAATGGGAAGAAGGCTTCTCTAACTCTGGCATACAGCTTGCAGGGGCGACTATCAGTAAACGTACCTAAAACAGATAGAATCAGTAATTAATGAGTCGATGAAAGATATTTAGGAAATTTTTAAGATCAAGCAAAGGTTCATTGATAATGAACCGAGTGCAATCTGATGTGATTTGCATTAATAGGTATTTAGAGCATTAAAAAATAAACAGGCTAATCATATATTTTGATCTCTATCCTTTAAACATAAACAAATCTTGCAAAGTCAGGTTACTATCTTCAATATAAATAATACCATTCGTTTAACTGGGAACCACTATGACGGTACACATTAATTCCTTACAAGAGATCGAGAAAATGCGGGTTGCAGGAAAGCTTGCGTCAGAGGTTTTGGATTTTATTACGTCTTTTATTAAGCCTGGAATTAGAACCAATGAGCTTGATACGCTGTGCCATGATTATATGTTAAATGTACAGAATACTATTCCTGCACCGCTTAATTATGCGCCGCCTGGATATTCGCCTTATCCAAAATCGATTTGCACTTCGGTTAATCACCAAGTGTGCCATGGTGTGCCAGGCGAGAAAAAACTGAAAGTCGGTGATATCATTAACATTGATGTAACTGTCATCAAAGATGGGTATCATGGTGACACAAGTCGTATGTACTATGTGGGGGAGCCGCCAATTCAGGCTAAGCGTTTGTGTGAGATTACTTACGAATCTATGTGGCGCGGAATTGAAGAAATCAAACCAGAGAAACACCTAGGTGATATCGGTTGCGCCATTCAGAGTTTTGCTGAAAATTTAGGCTGTAGCGTGGTAAAAGAATTTTGTGGCCATGGCATCGGCACTAAATTTCATGAGGATCCACAAGTTCTTCATTATGGCCGTACTGGAACTGGTTTAAAACTTAAGGCTGGTATGATTTTCACAGTAGAGCCTATGATCAATTCAGGTAAGGCGTCAATTCGTCAAATGGCTGATGGTTGGACCATAGTGACTAAAGATCATAGCCTGTCGGCGCAGTGGGAACATACAGTGTTGGTTACCGATGTAGGATATGAAGTTCTGACACTGTCTGCAGGTGCGCCGCCAAAACCCGTATTTCGTTTCTAAACTCCATAATGGATATTAATGTACGAACTTTACCAAGTCCGTTAAGTGCTGTACTCGGGAAGAAATTACTGTTACAAGGCCGTAAGATATTACACCAACAATTTAGAAAGAATGCGAGCAGCACAGCACTATTACGCGGTTATAGTAGATTGGTTGATGATCTTCTGCGTCAGGTATGGAAAGAAATGGCGCTTCCCAGCTCAATCTCCCTGTTGGCAGTGGGTGGATACGGGCGTGGTTATCTTTTTCCTGGTTCAGATATAGATCTACTAGTATTGCTTCCTGCTAAGGGAAGCAGTACGGATGCTGTAGAAGATGTCACCAAGTCAAAATTAGAGAAATGGGTGCACTTATTGTGGGATATAGGGTTAGAAGTGGGTCATAGTGTCCGAACGTTAGCTGAATGTACAGAAGAGTCAGAAAAGGATATCACGGTACAGACGAGTCTACTTGAATCACGCCGACTTGCAGGAAATACAAAATTATTTAGCGTATTTTCACAAGCGATGAAAACTGCGCTCAACCCACAAGAATTTTTCAGCGCCAAACAGCTTGAGCAGCAGCAACGTCATGGCCGCTATCACGAAGCAACTTATAATCTTGAGCCTAACTTAAAAGAAAGTCCTGGTGGTCTGCGGGATTTACAAAATATTCTATGGGTCAGTCGCGCTTCTGGGCATGGGAAATCATGGTCAGACCTCGTCAAGGGAGGATTTATTACGTGGCAGGAAGCTCGGCTAACAAAGCGTCACGAAATGGTCTTGCAGGATTTACGTATTAGGTTGCATTATCTTGCTGGGCGTCGTGAAGATAGGTTGTTGTTTGATTATCAGACGCTACTCGCTAAAGAATACAAAATTTCTGATAAGCCACCGCGCCGAGCGGGCGAATTACTTATGCAACGTTACTACCGCGCTGCAAAGTCAGTGACGCAGATTAATACCATTCTTTTACTTACTTTGCGGGCAGAAATCTTCCCTGATGCAGATTTGATTCCAGTAATAATAAATAACCATTTTCAGAAACGTGGTGAATTACTGGAAGTACGAGATGAAAATATATTTAGAAAAGACCCAAGCGTTATTCTACAAAGCGTTCTAATGCTGCAAAAACACCCTGAGTTAAAAGCTCGTAGTGTTACCACACTGCGGGCACTTTGGCATTCTACGTATCTAATTAACTCGGATTTCCGGCGTAACTTACGTAACTGTACTTTGTTTATGGAAATTCTATGTCAGCCACGTGGGCTTACTCGAGAGCTGCGCTTCATGAGTCGCTACGGTATTCTAGGGCGCTATATTCCTGTATTTGGACGTATTATTGGTCAAATGCAGCATGACCTGTTCCACGTTTATACGGTGGACGAGCATACTCTAATGGTAGTAAGAAATTTACGTCGTTTTATGGCTTCTGAATTCGCCCACGAGTATCCACTATGTAGCCAGCTCATAAGTGAGTTTGATAGACCTGAGATGCTCTACTTGGCAGGACTATTTCATGATATTGCTAAAGGACGCAGTGGTGATCACTCTTTGCTTGGGGGGAAAGATGCCAAACGGTTCTGTGCACAACATGGAATATCTGTAGAAGACACAGAATTAGTGATATGGCTGGTAGAAAATCATCTGATAATGTCAGCAACGGCACAAAAGCAGGACTTGTCAGATACGGAAGTAATAGCTGGCTTTGCTAAGCGTGTAAGAAATGAGCGTCGACTCATCGCGCTTTACTTGCTCACAGTTGCAGATATTCGTGGTACCAGTCCAAAAGTGTGGAACACATGGAAAGGTAAGCTGCTAGAGGATTTATTTTGGGCAACGCGGAGGTATTTATGTGGTGGACCAAATTACGTCGTCGGCACTTTGGAAAACCGCAAGATTAGAATATTAAAATTGTTGCAACTTGATGCAATTCCTGCCGGCGCACATGAACAACTCTGGTCAGAACTCGATACCACTTATTTATTACGGCATGATCCACAAGAAATTGCATGGCATACGCGTCAACTCTACAGTAGGGTAAATTCGCCAGTGCCAGTAGTGAAAGCACGGACTGCCCCAGCTGGGGAAGGTGTTCAGGTAATGATCTACGCTGCTGATCAGAAAGATTTATTCGCGCGCATTTGTGGGTTTTTCGAGCGACTTAACTACAATATTGTAGAGGCAAAAATCCATACTACACATAATGGCTATGCTCTTGATAGTTTCTTGGTATTGAATCCATTTAAAACAGTAGAGCAATATCGTAATGTAATTCACAT
>SPBV01000057.1 GCA_004525885.1 Nitrosomonadales bacterium | reverse complement strand
GTGATGAGTATGGTCACTATGCTTGCATCGGCACTAATTAGAACTGTAGGTTTAGGTTCAGTAGATAAGTTTTTTGGTGCATTATTTGGTTTTGCGCGTGGACTGCTGGTAGTATTATTGCTTGTATTGTCTGCTGGACTAACTACACTTCCACAAGAACCATTTTGGCGAAAGGCTTTATTGAGCAAGCCTTTAGAAACAGGAGTTATAATGATAATACCTTGGTTGCCATGGGATTTATCTAGGCGAGTCAATTATGGAAATTAAAGCGCAAATAATCGATGGACTTTTTATCAAAATAATTCTGAAACGGAGCGGTTAACATTCATGTGGTGTGGATTCTAGCAAGAAAAATTTCATATCACTTGTTATGCAGAGTTAGTCTGGATTATCTTTTTAGGTTACAGCCATGTGTGGAATTCTAGGTGTAGTATCAAAGTCTCCTGCTAATCAGTTGCTCTACGATGGGCTACTAGTACTTCAGCACCGCGGGCAGGATGCAGCAGGCATTGTAACTGCTCAGGACAAAGCTTTTCACATGCATAAGGGTGGCGGCCTAGTGAGAGATGTTTTTCGTACGCGCAATATGCGTTCTTTAGTTGGCAACATGGGTATAGCACATGTGCGCTATCCTACTGCGGGTTCTCCCGAATCAACTGCTGAAGCACAGCCATTTTACGTGAATTCACCATTTGGAATTGTACTAGGACACAATGGTAACCTCACAAATGCGGTACAGCTTAATCAAGAGTTATTTCAAGCAGATTTACGTCATGTAAATACTAATTCTGATTCAGAGGTACTGCTTAATGTGCTCGCACATGAACTACAAGAAACTGCAAAAGGCCATCAGCTTGATCCTGCTGCTATCTTTAACGCGGTTTCTGGGGTTCATCGTCGCTGTCGTGGTGCCTATGCCGTAGTTGCAATGATCGCGGGTTATGGATTGCTAGCTTTTCGTGATCCTTATGGTATTCGTCCGTTGGTATTTGGTCGTGTAGATACTGAGCATGGTGTTGAATATCTGGTTGCATCTGAAAGTGTAGCTCTTGATACGTTAGGGTTTAAACTAGTACGCGATGTTGCGCCTGGCGAGGCGATTTTTATAGATGAAGATGGTAATTTTTATAGTAAGCAGTGTACTGACAACCCTACACTGAATCCTTGTATATTCGAGTATGTTTATCTAGCTCGCCCTGACTCGTTAATGGATGGCATCTCTGTATATGAAACACGACTTAACTTGGGTGAAAGCCTCGCTAACAAAATTACTAAAAATATGCGTCATCTTGATATCGACGTGGTAATTCCAATTCCTGATTCTAGCCGCCCTAGCGCCTTGCAGCTTGCAAATCGACTTGGTCTTAATTTTCGTGAAGGTTTTGTCAAGAATCGATACATTGGCCGTACTTTCATCATGCCAGGACAGCAGCGTCGTAAAACGGTTCGCCAGAAACTGAATGCTATGAGCGTAGAATTTCGTGGGAAGAATGTGTTGTTGGTAGATGATTCTATTGTGCGAGGTACGACTAGCCGAGAAATTGTACAGATGGCACAAGAGGCAGGCGCACGTAAGGTATATTTTGCTTCTGCTGCACCACCAGTACGATTTCCTAATGTATACGGGATCGATATGCCTACTCGTCAGGAGTTAATCGCTACCGGACGTAATGATGATGATATTCGCCGCGAAATAGGCGCAGACTATCTTGTTTATCAGGATCTTGATTCACTTAAAAAAGAAGTTCGTCGAGTTAAGCCATCAGTTACACATTTTGAAACGTCTTGTTTCGATGGTAATTATATTACCGGAGATGTTACACCAGAATATCTTGCGGTGATTGAGGCTCAGCGTAATACTGGCGCAATTTTGTCGAGAGCTGAGGATAGTACACAACTGGATTTAAGTTTAGTATCGGCTGATTGAAGGGTATTTGACAAAACCAAACGCTCAGTGTAATTTACAAAAGTGCGCCGATTTGATATTCAGCTTGCGGGCGCGTTATAAATTCAGCTAAAGTGGGGAAAACCCGTTTTGGCAAATGCAGAACGGGTTTTTTATTTGGAGGAGAGCTTCCATGTCTGATGATTTTGAATTAGAGACGCTAGCAATACATGCGGGTATTCACCGTAGTCAGTTTAATGAGCACTCAGAAGCCCTATATCTTACCTCTAGTTTTGTGTTTGATAATGCTGCACAGGCCGCTGCACGCTTTTCTGGCGTAGAACCGGGTAATGTATACTCACGCTTTACTAATCCTACTGTAACTACTTTCGAAGAGCGACTTGCGGCATTAGAAGGAGCAGAGGCCTGTATTGCTACGGCTTCTGGTATGTCAGCAATACTTGCCTGTGTAATGGGACTGCTTTCTGCAGGGGATCATATTGTTGCTTCACGGAGTTTATTTGGATCCACGCTTAATTTATTTAATAATATTCTCAAGCGCTTTGGTGTAGAAATTACCTTCGTATCTCCTACTGATGTATCAGAATGGAAGATAGCAGTAAAAGCAAATACGAAACTTTTTTTTATAGAAACACCATCAAATCCTCTTACCGAGATTTCAGATATAGAAGCACTAGCCTCATTGGCAAAAAAATCTGGTGCATGGCTTGCTGTAGATAATTGTTTCTGCTCGCCAATACTACAAAGACCACTAGACTTAGGTGCCGACATAGTAATTCATTCTGCAACCAAGTATCTTGACGGTCAAGGCAGGGTGCTGGGTGGAGCGGTACTAGGAAAGCGTGATCTAATAATGGAAAAAGGAGTATTCGGTTTTCTTCGTACTGCGGGGCCGACCCTAAGTGCTTTTAATGCTTGGGTGATCTTGAAGGGAATGGAAACTCTCAAAATTCGTATGGAAGCACATTCTGCAAATGCACTAGAAATGGCTCGTTGGCTTGAGATACAACCAAATGTAACTAAAGTTTATTACCCTGGTTTGTCTTCACATCCTCAGCATAATCTTGCTAAACAACAGCAAAAAACTGGTGGTGGCATCGTCTCGTTTGAAGTAAAAGGAGGGAAAGATCAAGCATGGTGGGTAATAAATTCAACTCGCATGATTTCGATTACTGCCAATTTGGGAGATACTAAAAGTACACTCACGCACCCAGCCAGCACGACCCACTCCCGTATTAGTCAGGAAGAGCGGAATGCTGCAGGGATTACTGATGGACTCTTACGTATTGCAGTTGGATTAGAATCAGTTAAGGATATTAAGGCAGATTTAGCTAGAGGGTTAAAAACGCTATAGTCAAAAATTGAAGTGTTTACATAGTTATAAATAGAATATAAGCCACATCAACGTTTTCATAATACATTGCAAAATTAGCACCACTAATACGTCTACCATTCCGAATTTGTAATTTGTGGTTTCCTGCATTCAGAGGCGGGAATGGTAGTTTGAGACAGTGGCTACGATCACTGTCGTGCGGTTTTTTTAGATTACTTCTGCTTTTTGAAGAACTACATCATCCAATGGCACGTTCTCGTGGCCGCTTTTGTTGGTTGTTTTTACTTTCTTAATCTTGTCTACAACATCTTTTCCTTCCACCACTTTGCCAAACACACAGTAGCCGAATCCATCAGAAGTGGGCGATGTATAGTTAAGAAAACCATTATCAGAGATATTAATAAAAAATTGTGCTGAAGCAGAATGCACGTCTGATGTACGCGCCATTGCAACAGTATAGGCATCATTTTTTAGGCCATTAGCTGCTTCGTTCTGAATTGGGGCACGTGTTTTCTTTTGATTCATTCCAGGCTCAAACCCTCCTCCTTGAATCATAAAATCATTAATCACTCTATGAAATATTGTATTATCAAAATGCCCGCTGTTTACGTAATCAATAAAGTTCTGGGCCGTTATTGGAGCCTTCTCATAGTTCAACTCTATGGTAATTTCGCCATGGTTGGTATGTAGTTTAATCATATATATCCTTATTTTATCGGTTGTATCTCTGCAGGGGTAGATTTTATGGTTGAAATAGACTTGATTATAACCATTTCTTTGGGGACATTTTCAGTGAAAGGCTTGCTTGCGCCAGTAGGTGTTGCTGAGATTTTGTTTACTACATCCATGCCGCGGAGAACTCTTCCAAATACAGTATAGCCGTAACCCCGAGAAGTAGAGGCAGTATAGTTAAGAAATGTGTTGTTACCCACATTTATAAAGAATTGAGCCGTAGCTGAGTGCGGGCTAGATGTGCGTGCCATTGCTATCGTACCAATCTCATTCTTAAGGCCATTGTCTGCTTCGTTATCAACAGGTCGTATAGTTGGTTTCTGCTTCATCGACTTATCAAATCCGCCCCCCTGAATCATGAACTTAGGAATGACACGATGAAAAATAGTATCTTTATAGTGATTTTTTTGTATATAAAATAGAAAATTCTTGACGGTCTTAGGTGCTTTGTCAGGGAAGAGTTCTAGTAAGATATTGCCGAAATTAGTTTTTATTTCGACCTGCGGATTAGCTGCAAATACTGAAGTGCATAGTAGAATTGGAAAGATAAAGAGTGGCTTATAAATATTCATAAAGATTTTTTAAGTAGAATAATAATTTATGAGTAGATTTTTAGTCGCATTACAACCGAATAAATATTTTCTGGTGCTCATGAACAGGCGAAAGCCTAGTGATTTTACCGTGCTATACTTCTTCGGATTTTTTATTAGGTACACGAGTTATTAAAGAATATTCTGGATTTTACCAACAAGCTAGCTAAGTTCAAAATTTATTAGATGCTAAAAATTCACACTTCACTTACTAAGTGCAAGCAGAACTTTGTCCCGTTGACCCCCAATAAGGTTACGTTATCCGTCTGCGGCATGACGGTGTACGATTACTGCCACTTAGGCCATGCGCGTGTCATGATTGTATTTGACATGGTTGTTCGCTGGTTTAGGGTCAGTGGTTTTGATGTTACGTATGTACGTAACATTACCGATATAGACGACAAAATTATCAAGCGTGCGCAGGAAAATAATGAAACTATTGAAATACTCACAGCTCGTTTTATCCGGGCGATGGATGAAGATGCTGCTTCATTGGGTGTATTACCACCTTCATACGAGCCACGTGCTACCCAATATGTAGAAAAAATGATTTCCATGATCCAAGTATTGATGGATAAAGATATCGCATATGCCGCATCTAATGGAGACGTGTATTACGCAGTAAGTAGGTTTCCTGGTTATGGTAAGCTTTCTGGTAAGGTATCTGCTGACCTATATGCTGGAGAACGGGTTACCGTGGATCCGTATAAGAAAGATCCATTAGATTTTGTGTTATGGAAAGCAGTTAAATCTAACGAGCCATGTTGGACCGCGCCCTGGGGTAAGGGTCGTCCTGGTTGGCATATCGAATGTTCGGCAATGTGTGAACATTATTTAGGCAACCATTTCGACATACATGGAGGGGGGCAAGATTTACAGTTCCCTCATCATGAAAACGAGATTGCACAAAGTGAAGCTGCTCATGATGCCCCCTTTGTTAATTACTGGATGCACAATGGTTTCGTGCGTATTGATAATGAGAAAATGTCTAAGTCACTGGATAATTTCTTTACTGTACGTGAAGTATTAGCCTGTTATCAGCCGGAAGTGGTGCGTTTTTTCATTTTACGTGCACATTATCGTAGTCCTTTGAATTACTCTGACGGGCATTTAGAAGATGCTAGGCATTCACTAGACCGGCTTTACACTGCTCTGAAAGGGAGCGTAGAGATTGCTAAGAAGACATTGGATTGGAACGATCCCCACGCTAAACGTTTCATGGAAGCGATGGACGATGACTTCAATACACCCGAAGCTATTGCAGTATTATTTGATCTTGCTAATGAGACCAACAAAACAGGTATGAGGAAAGGAGCGATTTTACTTAAATCGTTGGGTGGTGTATTAGGTTTGTTGCAACAGGATCCACAGCAATATTTTCAGAATAAAGTGGTCATTGGAGATTCCTCCTTTACAACAGAGCACATTGAACAGTTGATTCAACACCGTATTGCTGCACGTGAAACTGGAAATTATACTAAAGCTGACCATATCCGAAAAGAGCTTCTTGATGCCGGCATTACTTTGGAAGACAGCCCACAAGGCACTACTTGGCGAAGGGGATAAACCCATTCCTTAGCGTCTGGTTTCTATATTTCAATATGAGAGCGGGTATTTTATTTATAATTGCTTCAGTACGGTAAGGTTTGCTTATCCCATGTCAATTTCTTGGATAGATGATTCACTGGTTTTATTGTAAGGTTACGTGACAGTATTTATCAGAATTGAGCCTACTATATTGATTAAAAGTTGTTTTTTTTACCTATCTTGGGGCAGCAATATAGAAAAAATGCCTGTCAGTAAGTAATATTACTACTAAGATAGAAAAGGAGACATAGATGAAATCTATTTCAACAAGGCATAACAAGATAGCTCAATCATTGATACTTGTAGCTGTACTTCTTTTTGGCGCAATAGGAATTACTTATGCTAGAGGTTACGGTTCTGGCGGTGGTGAAGGTCAGAATCATGAGGATTACGTGCCAATGGCGGAAGCTAATTTTTTTGCAGTTTATGACGTCAATAGAGACGGTTTTCTTGTTCACGAGGAAGTGGCTGCAATGGGAATGTCTGTTAGTTTTTTCAAACAAACAGATTCCAATAAGGATGGTAAATTGAGCATGGATGAATTTGCCAAAATGTGGGCAATTCCTCCTGAATAGCTGTCAATAATGCTACCCAAATAGAACAGAGGATTACCCTAATCTAGGTGGTCATGAGTTCTCTAAGCACGAAAGGTAGTATTCCGCCATGCATGTAGTAATCTACTTCAATTGGGGTATCTATCCTACATAGTAGTTTAACTTCGCGGTGCGCGCCGTTCTTGCCGTGGATTATAAGCGCTACATCTTGCTGCGGGTGAATGTCATTTAAGCCTAATATATCAAATCTCTCGGAGCCTCTGATGTTTAGAGATTGTATGCTGTCATTGCTCTTGAATTGTAATGGTAATACACCCATACTAACCAGATTGCTGCGATGTATACGTTCAAAGCTTTTAGCAATCACCGCTTTAACGCCAAGTAGTTGGGTTCCCTTAGCTGCCCAGTCGCGGCTTGATCCAGTGCCATACTCTTCCCCACCGAAAATTACTGTGGGTATACCATCCATCATGTACTGCATTGCAGCATCATAAATACTCATCTGTTTATTTTCAGTTCTTTCGGATTGATGTAGGGTAATGCCACCTTCGCTGCCGGGTATCATCAGATTCTTGATTCGTACATTAGCAAATGTCCCGCGTATCATCACATCATGGTTGCCGCGGCGTGAACCATAACTGTTGAAATCAGTCTTTGGTACGTTGTTTGCAAGTAAATATTGTCCTGCGGGGGAAGTGTCCTTGATAGTGCCGGCTGGACTGATGTGATCGGTAGTTACTGAGTCACCAAATATTCCCAATGCACGAGCGTTGAAGATTTCAGCATTTCCACCAAGTGGTATGGGTTTAATACAAAAATCTTGAAAAAATGGCGGTTCAGCAATGTAGGTAGACTCTGGCCAGTTATAAACTTTGCCAGTGGCAGATGATATATTGTTCCACAACAGATGATTTTTAGTTAGATCACTGTAAAGCCTTCGAAAAGTTTCTGCGTTAGTGGCAAATTTCATCAGCACGTTAATTTCCTCATTACTTGGCCAAATGTCACCAAGCCATACCGATTTACCATCTTTGCCAATACCAAGTGGTTCAGTCATTAAATCTTTTAGCATAGTTCCAGCAATAGCATACGATACTACTAACGGGGGTGAAGCAAGAAAATTGGCGTGGATGTTGGGATGAATGCGTGCTTCGAAATTACGGTTACCTGAGAGTACTGCTGCGCACACTAAATCGTTCTTTACCACCGTTTCTTCTATCGCTGTCAATAGCGGGCCAGAGTTACCGATGCAAGTTGTACAGCCGTAACCGACAAGATTAAAGCCAAGTTCTTCTAGGTAGGGTAGTAGACCGGTAACAGTAAGATATTCTGTTACTACTCGAGAGCCAGGCGCAAGTGATGTCTTGATGTGACGCTTTACTTTCAGTCCTTTTTCAACAGCTTTCTTTGCCAGTAATCCTGCAGCAATCAGCACGCTGGGGTTGGAAGTATTTGTGCAGGAAGTAATAGCAGCAATTAATACGTCGCCATGCCCTAAATTTATAGAACTATTTAATTTGTGCTTGAGAGAGCGATTTTTTCCAGGTGGCGAGAGATCGTTAGAACAATCACGAGCAGGGTAACGTTTATTTAAAACCGCTTCTTTTTTGGCATATCCATTCTTTACAATGGGTTCAGTTAAGAGAGCAGTAAATTTATCTTTTACTTTACCGATTTCTATACGATCCTGTGGATGCTTAGGTCCAGCTAATGATGGGACAATTGAGCCTAAATCAAGGTCCACTTCTCTGCTGTAATCGATTTCACCTTTAAGTGGGATACCATATAATTTTTGCGCCTTGAAATAGGCTTGGAACATAGCAATTTCCTCATCACTACGACCAGTGTTTTTGAAGTACTCAATGGTAACTCTGTCTACTGGAAAAAAACCCATAGTTGCACCGTATTCAGGCGCCATATTGGCAATGGTCGCCCGGTCTGGTAGTGATAGCGACTTAGTGCCATCACCGAAGAATTCAACAAATTTACCTACAACTTGTGCTTTTCGCAGTAACTCGGTGATGGTTAAAACAAGATCTGTAGCTGTGACACCTCTGCGCAGCCTGCCTGTTAAATTTACGCCTACAACATCTGGCGTTAGAAAATAAACAGGTTGGCCTAGCATGCCGGCTTCCGCCTCAATGCCTCCTACACCCCAACCAACTGACCCAATGCTGTTGATCATGGTGGTATGTGAATCAGTTCCAACCAGCGTATCTGGGTAAACTACCCCATTTTTTTGATGAACTCCACGCGCGAGATATTCTAGATTCACTTGGTGCACAATACCTACACCGGGCGGCACCACCTTGAATGTTTTAAATGCTTGCATGCCCCATTTTATGAATTGGTATCTCTCATTATTACGGCGAAATTCAATCTCCATGTTGAGATCAAGCGCCTGCTTGTTTCCAAAATGATCAACCTGAACTGAATGATCAACTACCAAATCAACCGGTACCAATGGCTCAATGAGTTCCGGGTTTTTACCAATTTTTTTTACCACACTACGCATTGCTGCCAGATCTGCTAGTAATGGGATCCCAGTAAAGTCCTGTAAAACTATACGTGCTACGACAAAGGGAATTTCATCTGTTCGTGCAGCATTAGGTTCCCACCCAGCAAGCTGCTTTACATGTATTGCAGTAATTTTTTTGTCGTCATAATTGCGCACTATTGATTCTAGTACGATACGAATACAAACCGGTAGCCGTGAAATTTTACCTAGCCCCATTTTTTCTAGTGCAGGTAGAGAATAGAATTTTACTTTCTCACCCTTGGGGAGCATGAGCTCTTTGAGATTATTAAATTGATTGTGTGCCATAAAAGCTCGCTGTTATATATTTTATATCGATATACTTATAAAAGTTTAAGTATAGGTTGAGTTGAAGTGATATGTAAAAAACGAAAAATGAGGGCAGAATAAATATTATTTACCCAGTAGATGCTTTACCGACTCTCGTTCTTCTACTAATTCTTCATAGGTTGTTTGCATCTTTTTCTTGCTAAAGTTATTTATTTCTAATCCTTGAACAATTTTATAATCGCCACCCTGGCATACCACAGGATAGCTGTAAATTACACCTTTAGGAATGCCATAGCTACCGTCTGAAGGTATGCTCATGGATGTCCAATCATTCTTCTTTGTCCCAAAGACCCAATCATGAACATGATCAATAGCTGCATTAGCAGCACTGGCGGCACTTGATAAGCCTCGAGCTTTAATAATTGACATACCACGTTCCTGCACAGTAGGGATAAAATCGTTTTCTACCCACTCTTGATTATTAATGAG
>SPBV01000298.1 GCA_004525885.1 Nitrosomonadales bacterium | reverse complement strand
TATCAATATATCCTCAATAGTAGGCTCCACGGGTAATATTGGGCAGGCCAATTATGCAGCTGCTAAAGCTGGGGTGCTTGGTCTCAGCAAATCACTGGCACGCGAAGTAGGTAGCCGTAATATCACTGTGAATTGCGTTGCTCCAGGTTTCGTTGATACAGATATGACTCGGGCACTAACTGAAAAACAGCAGAAAGACTTACTCCAGTACGTACCGCTAAAGAGGCTGGGGCAAGCCGAAGACATAGCAGCAGCTGTAGCTTTCCTTGCTTCACCATCTGCCGGATACATTACTGGTGCAACACTGCATGTAAATGGTGGAATGTACATGGAGTAACTATAAAATATTGCCGTAAAAACGTATAAACAATTACAAATTCTTAATTTGGCACAGATCAGCGTCGAGCTGCTCCGAACATCGAGAATAAACACAAATTTAATATTTATTTCTAGATCAACAACCATGTATTAGTTTTGTTAATGCTAGAAATTTGTTAAAATAGATCAGTTTTTCTTACCTGAGAAAAGGAAGGGCACCTAGATGGAAAAAGTAGAGCAGCGTATAAAAAAAATTGTAGCAGAACAACTTGGAGTAAATGAAACCGAGGTCAAGGATGAATCGTCCTTTGTAGATGACTTAGGTGCAGACTCCCTAGACACTGTGGAGTTGGTTATGGCGCTAGAAGAAGAATTTGAATGCGAAATTCCAGATGAACAAGCAGAGAAAATACACACTGTACAGCAGGCTATTGATTATATTAATTCTCATGCGAGTTAACTTCTTGTATTAATTTATCCCACATTCGGAGTTAATTTGCCCAAACGTAGGGTAGTCATAACTGGAATGGGCGTTGTTTCGCCTGTCGGCAATACCACTTCAGATGCATGGACAAACATCCTGAGCGGTAAGTCCGGCATTACTCGAATCACTCGCTTCGATGCATCCGCACTTGCTTCACAGATCGCCGGAGAAGTCAGAGATTTCGACATCACCCAGTATATATCTGCAAAAGATGCGCGCCGCATGGACGTATTTATCCATTATGGTATGGCTGCTGCAATTCAGGCAGTAAAAGATGCGGGCATTGAAGATGTTACTAGATCAGGACTTGATGCTCATCGTATTGGTGTCAACATCGGATCAGGTATTGGTGGCTTATCAATGATCGAGAAGACGGACAGTGCCTATCATGAGGGTGGCCCACGAAAAATCTCGCCTTTTTTTATTCCCAGCACGATCATCAACATGATTGCAGGTAATCTGTCCATCATGTATAACTTCAAGGGACCAAACCTTTCCATTGTTACTGCCTGCACAACCGGGACTCATTGCATAGGTGGCTCTGCACGCATGATTGAATATGGAGATTCAGATTTAATGATTGCAGGTGGCGCAGAATCGTGTGTAACACCACTTGCCGTTGGCGGTTTTGCCGCTGCACGAGCATTATCAACACGAAATAACGATCCAGACACTGCAAGCCGACCTTGGGACATGGACAGAGATGGTTTTGTTCTAGGGGAAGGTGCAGGTATCCTGGTACTAGAAGAAATGGAGCACGCAAAACGGCGTGGCGCTAAGATTTATGCTGAATTAGTTGGTTTCGGCATGAGCGCAGATGCGTACCATATGACGTCACCCTGTGACGATGGAGAAGGGGCTGCTCGTTGCATGACAAATGCACTAAATAATGCGGGTGTGAATGCTTCTGAGGTTAATTACATTAATGCTCATGGCACATCTACAAAGTTGGGTGATATTGCTGAAACCGCGGCAGTCAAACGCTGTTTTGGTGACCATGCAAATAAACTTGTAGTTAATTCCACTAAATCCATGACTGGACACCTACTAGGTGCTGCCGGTGGGGTTGAAGCAATATTTACTGCACTGGCAATACATCATCAAGTCTCACCACCCACCATTAACATTTTCAATCAAGATCCACAATGTGATCTAGATTATGTGCCTAATACTGCACGTAAAATGAAAATTGAGGTGGCAATGTCAAATTCATTTGGATTTGGTGGCACCAATGGAACGCTAATTCTTCGAAAAATATAGTTTTGCCGTTACATCGCATGCGTACGTTAAAACGCTTGGTTCTTCTCGTTTCTATTGGATCCCTCCTATTTTCTGGATGGCTTTTCTACCATGTCAACTCCTCGGTTCATATTCCTACTGTACCATACGAATTTTCGATCAAATCAGGCAGCAGCCTAAGAAATGTTGCTAGACAGCTAGCTGATACTGGTATCTTATCTGATGCTTGGTCATTTGTTTTGCTTTCACGTGTAATGGGGCATGCCTCCTCCCTTAAGGCTGGAAATTATAAGCTTTCTGAAGACGCCTCACCTCTTCAATTACTGAAATATATTACAGAGGGAGACG
>SPBV01000173.1 GCA_004525885.1 Nitrosomonadales bacterium | reverse complement strand
TGGTTGATCCAGCGTAATTTTTCTAAATTAAATTTTGCCGGAGAGCGATTAACAGCCGCTAGGTCAAACCAATTAATGAGTTGGTCACGGCTAAATATTTCTTCGTCACCATGCGACCAGCCGAGTCGTGCCAAGTAATTTATTAAAGCCTCGGGCATATAACCATCATCTCGGTATTGCATTACTGAAACTGCTCCATGACGTTTAGAAAGACGCTCTCCATCGGTCCCCATTATTATTGGCACATGCGCATACTGTGGTAGTGGTTCACCAAGTGCTTTAAGGATATTTATTTGACGTGGCGTATTGTTGACATGGTCATCGCCACGAATTACGTGGCTAATATTCATATCGAGGTCGTCTAAAACCACACCAAAGTTATAAGTTGGGACACCGTCAGCACGCAATAACACCAGATCATCAAGTTCGCTATTAGCTATGATAATTTGGCCTTTGACTAAATCATTGAAAGCTACATCACCACTTAAAGGATTCTTAAAACGTAATACTGGCTTAATCCCAGGAGGAGGAGTTTGCTTAGAATCTCGCCAGCGACCATCGTATCTTGGTTTGAGGCCAGCAGCACGTTGCTGTTCGCGCATCGTATCCAATTCATCCTTGCTGGCATAGCAATAATATGCATTTCCTGAAAGCAGTAGTTGTTCTGCAGCATCATGGTAACGCGTTAATCTTTGCATTTGATAGAAGGGGCCCTCATCATAGTCGAGTCCTAGCCAGGTCATGCTATCAAAAATTACTTGCGTAGATTGTTTGGTGGAGCGTTCAATATCCGTATCCTCAATTCTTAGGATAAATTTACCACCATGTTTGCGAGCATAAGCCCAGGAAAATAATGCAGTACGTGCACCACCGATGTGGAGATAGCCAGTGGGGCTAGGAGCAAAACGAGTACGGATCATATTAAATATCGATAATTGCTAGTTAGAAACTTTGTCATTTTACGTGATTCTGTCATGGAATACATTTCTTCCGAACCTCTTTGATTGTACGTTGACCAGATTGAATAATTTATGCTCTAATTGCGTCTCCTTCAGGCGGTTAACTCAGCGGTAGAGTGCCACCTTCACACGGTGGAAGCCACTGGTTCGATCCCAGTACCGCCTACCACTCGACGGAACAAAAAGTTTACAAAAAATTAAGGTCACCAGAATTTAATTCTTTTATCCCGAGAAATTTGAGAAAATTTGATATGAGCTGTAGATTTAAGAAAACGTAGATATTGCTAATATCCTTATGATGCAAGTGGATACTCTCATTTATATCAGGTGAGACCATATTCCAAAGTATATGAAACAAATTACTAGTACTTTTCACTCCGCTGTACTAGATTCAATTTGTTTCCACAAACACATACCCTTACTTTCACGGTCTATCATTTCTAGTTGCTGCGTATGTATCTCCAATTCTTCAGGATTAGCTGGTAAAAGAATTAACTCTAAGTCACTTTGGTTTATGGTAGCTTCGAGCGGAGATGAAGATACTTCCATTATCAGACTCTCTTGTCCGCGTGTCATTGCAAGGTATACCTCAGCTAACAATTCTGCGTCGAGTAGTGCCCCATGCAAAACACGTTTAGAATTATTTATTTGATAGCGTTCACACAAAGCATCAAGGTTATTTCTTTTGCCAGGGTGCAATTCTTTTGCTATTTTTAGTGTATCGGTAATTGAGTGACAATAATTTTCTAAGGGTTGTAATTCAGCTAGCCCTAGCTCATTATTAAGAAAGCCCACATCAAAAGATGCATTGTGCATAATGAGTTCCGTATCAGCAATGAACTCTAATAGTTCGTTAGCAATATCTAAAAATTTTTGTTTGTCTTGAAGAAACTCGTTGGTTAGTCCATGTACTTGCAATGCTCCAGCCCCAATTTCACGTTCAGGATTAAGGTAATAGTGCAAGCGACGACCCGTTAACCTTCGGCTAAGCATTTCTACTGCGGCTATTTCAATAATACGGTGCCCTAACTTGGATTCTAAACCAGTAGTTTCAGTATCAAGAAAAACTTGACGCATAAGCGCTCCTAATCAATAAAACTAAAATGGCTACCCTAAATAGTATCTAAAATTGGTTATCTAAGGCAGCCTCAAACTAAGAATAACTATCGATTCTTCTTCATGGCTTCATTATTATTCTTTGACAATTGATTCTGCCCCCTGATTGGCAAGTTTATCTGCTTGTTCGTTGCCATCATGACCAGAATGACCACGAACCCAGAACCATTCTATTTGGTGCTGTTGTGCAAGCTGATCAAGTTGTTTCCATAAATCATTATTTTTTACTTGCTTCCTATTCGAAGTACGCCAACCTTGTTTTTTCCAAGTGTGTATCCACTCGCTAATACCTTTTTGAACATATGTAGAATCGGTATGCAATTGTATTTTGCATGAACGAGTTAAGGCTTCTAGGGCTCGTATCACCGCGAGTAATTCCATTCGATTATTGGTGGTGAGTTTTACGCCTCCAAATAACTCTCGTGTTTGTCCGTTATATTGCATCAAGGCACCCCAGCCACCAATACCAGGATTACCTTTACAAGCGCCATCAGTAAATATCTGTACTACATCAGATGCATTAGTAGAGTCAGTATGTTTCACTTTCACTTTACACTTCTCATATTATTTTTGTTGCGTAAGGATATCCCGGGCTTTTCTTTCAGTTATGTTCCCATTGAGTTTATTTGCAACCGGAGCCATTCTCCGCTTGGCAGTGAGCACATCTTTCCATGCAGGTTTGATAACACGCATACCATGAATACGTTTAATTGCCTGTAGAAAATACACACCACCAGAAATTGGCCACCATCGATCTCCAGTAAATTCCATAAATTTAAATCTCCGCAACCATTTTTCTTGACTAAATGGTGGCGCATAACAAGATAGCCGGCCAGCGGTCATCTCGAAATCTAGTAGGGTTAGCCAATCTTTTAGTCGTGGCAGCGAGATGAAGTTTCCATTCCAGGGGAAGCTGTGTTTTGTAGACCCAAACCATTGGCGCGCACCCCAAAGACTTCGAGGATTAAAACCACAAATAATTACTTGTCCTTCTGCCACCAGTACGCGTTGTACTTCACGTAGAATTTGATGTGGGTTTGAGCTAAATTCAAGTACGTGTGGCAGGAGGATAAGATCTATACTGTTGCTTTCAATTGGGAGGAAATCGGGGACTGCAAGCAGCGTAGCTCCTTCTTTTGTATCTGCACAAAACTGAAGGGGCATACGGTTGGTACGTAGAAAGTCATGCTGTGTAAATCCAATTTGCATGGCATTGTAGCCAAATACATTCATCACTTCTTGATCGAAGTAGCTTTGTTCTCTTTCTAGTAGGTATTGACCAAGACAGGTTTCAAACCACTGTTGTTGATTTTGTTTTGGCATATATAATGTCCAGATATCGTATATAGGGCAGGAATTTAATTATAACTTTCTAGAAAGATTCATTAGTCTTATAAAAAAGATTTTAATCTAATCCAACATACTATGTTTCATATTGTTCCAGTTAGAGCATTTACCGATAATTATATCTGGGTCATTCATGATCAATATCATGCTGCTGTGGTAGATCCAGGTGATGCCAAACCAGTGCTAGCTTTTTTGCAACGTAAGAGCCTAAAGCTTATTGCTATACTTAATACCCACCATCATAATGACCATGTTGGTGGAAACGCCGCATTACTACGGGAATTCCCGGTGCCAGTGTATGGCCCAGGAAGCGAATCAATTTCCACGGTTACCCATTGCCTCAAAGAAGGAGACAATATTTATTTGGCCGAATTCTCACTCTATTTTAGCGTGCTAGATATTCCCGGCCATACCGCAGGTCACATTGCATATTATGGTGCAAACTTACTATTTTGTGGTGATACCTTATTTGCATGTGGTTGTGGGAGATTATTTGAGGGCACCGCACAACAAATGTATACTTCGCTGCAGAAACTGGCGAGTTTACCTGATACAACCGCAGTTTATTGTGGCCATGAATATACACTGGCTAATATCCATTTTGCCAAAGAGGTTGAGCCGGGAAACCAAGCGTTAATCAAACTCAAAGTATCAGCAGAAAAACAATGCGAGCTAAATTTACCTACTTTACCTTCAAC
>SPBV01000202.1 GCA_004525885.1 Nitrosomonadales bacterium | reverse complement strand
AGCTTAGCCCCCGATTCAAAGGAGCGCAATACTACACGAAGTCAATTTAGATGCAAATTATATTAAATGGAGATTTCCTCATTCCATTAGCTCATAAGAGCACTTGTACCTGTTATCCTCACAGTAATTAGTCACATCGAAATAGGTCTTTTGCAAGTTTCTGATTATTGTCTTATTGCTCGATTTTAGTGAGTATACAGTGATAAATTGAGTTATTTCTGTTGTACGCTGATCGTTTTATATATTTTAATATCAGCTTCTTCAAACGGCGTGTATCATTTTTGGTTGTTGGGAGAATTGTGGGGAAGTGGCAACCAGTTTACAATAGAGGGTATGGTAATAGTCCCCCATGCAAAGCATTAATCTGACACATCATTTTCTGATTGCCATGCCGGCCATGGCAAATACTTGTTTTTCCAAAACGCTTACTTATATCTGTGAGCATAATGAGCAGGGTGCGCTAGGTATAGTGATTAACCGCACTATTGATTTGACTTTGGAAAGTCTGTTCGATCAGCTTGAAATTCCTTATAAAAATTCGCACCGTAAGGGGTTGCCTATATTATTTGGGGGGCCGGTACAACTAGGTCGTGGTTTTGTACTACATCAGCCAGTTGGCAAGTGGGAGTCTACCTTATCGGCGAACCATGAATTAGGACTTACTTCCTCGCTCGATATATTGCAGGCGATTGCCAACGGAGAGGGTCCGGAACAAATATTGGTTGCGCTAGGGTATTCAGGATGGGCGCCAGGTCAGATTGAGCATGAATTGGCTCAGAATACTTGGCTTACAGTGAGGGCCTCACCTAGCATTATGTTTGAGTTATCACCGAGTGAGCGATTACCTGCAGCGATGCGATTGCTTGGCATAGATTTTTCTAGTTTGTCAGTTGAGGCAGGGCATGCTTAAGAGCAGTTTTTAACTTAATGATTAGCCCTATTATTTATGCAAAATCAGGACATCTGCCGCTTAACACAGAGTGTCTCTCTGTTGGAACAGTTCTGGCTTTTGATTTTGGCGAGAAGCGTATTGGTGTAGCGGTGGGTGAACTAGGGTTAGGTTTAGCTCATCCACTTGTTACAGTGAGCGAAGAAACTACAAAACGTCGTTTCGACACCATCACTAAACTAATTGAAAAATGGGAGCCAGTACAATTAATAGTAGGGCTACCTACTCACGCTGACGGTACTGATCACGAACTAACGCGTTTGAGTAAGCGTTTTGCGCAGCGTCTAGAAGGGCGCTTTGGTATTAGCACTAAGCTTGTGGATGAACGCTATACTTCCATCGCTGCTAGTGTGGGATTGAGAGAAGCCGGGATCAAGGGGAGAAAACAAAAGCTGGTAATAGATCAAGTGGCGGCACAACAGATATTACAATCTTATTTTGATGGACAATATGAACCTACCTGATGCGGAGCAATTACTTGCTGACCTGACAGAGAAAATGCGGCCAGATGTTACCAAAAACACCGTGTTGGTTGGTATCTATACAGGTGGAGTGTGGTTAGCGGAACGACTGCACCAGACTTTGGAATGTACGCTTCCTCTAGGCGCTCTAGATATTTCATTTTATCGTGACGATTTTAGCCAAATTGGCTTACATCCTCAGGTCAAGCCTTCAAACATTACGTTTGAAGTGGAGGGCCGTCATATCATACTGATTGACGACGTGCTCTATACTGGGCGTACTATTCGTGCTGCTATTAACGAATTATTTGACTATGGACGACCCGCTAGCATCCGCCTTGCTGTTCTAGTAGACCGGGGTGAGAGAGAAATACCCATCGCAGCCAATTATGTCGGAGTAAAGATTGTTTTGTTAGAGGATAAAATGCTGGCTCTAGAACAAAGCAATAACGGAAAACTGAGCCTAAGTTTATATGACAAAAAATCTTCAGGATAATGAATAATAATCCGCAGTTAAATAAGAGCGGTGAATTGCAACATCTCCTTACTACAGAGGGGCTCCCTGCTTCCATCTTGTTAAAAATACTTGACACCGCAGAATCATTTGTTGGTGTCACTGAGCGTGATATTAAAAAAGTACCGTTGCTCCGTGGCAAGTCCATATTCAATCTTTTTTTCGAGCCCAGCACCCGTACTCGCACTACATTTGAAATCGCTGCTAAGCGGCTATCAGCGGATGTGGTAAATCTCAACATTGCCGCTTCCTCTCAAGCTAAGGGAGAGTCAATGCTGGACACAGTGAACAATCTTTCTGCAATGCATGCTGATATGTTTGTTGTACGACATTCTCAAAGTGGAGCGGCACATTTGATAGCGCGACATGTGCGACCTGAAATTCACGTTATAAATGCTGGTGACGGGCGGCATGCACATCCTACACAAGCGCTGTTGGATATGTTTACTATTCGCCGTTATAAATATGATTTTCATAATCTACGTGTGGCTATTGTTGGCGACATTATGCACTCACGGGTTGCGCGCTCACAAATTCATGCGTTAACTACTCTAGGGGTGCCTGAAATACGAGTGATTACACCTAAAACCCTGTTGCCAGCCAAAGTCGAGCGTCTTGGTGTGCACGTGTATCACGACATGAAGCAAGGACTAAAAGATGTAGATGTTTTGTTGATGTTACGTTTGCAGAATGAACGTATGTTAGGCGCGCGCCTTCCCAGTCCAGAGGAATATTTTAAGAATTATGGGCTTACACAGGAGAAACTAGACTTAGCTAAACATGATGCTATCGTCATGCATCCTGGCCCAATGAACCGTGGTATCGAGATCGATTCAGCTGTAGCTGATGGAAAACAGTCGGTAATTCTTCCGCAGGTTACTTTTGGCATTGCGGTTCGGATGGCGGTAATGACAATTTTGGCAGGAAATTGAATTTATTAATGAAAGGAAGATTTTAGTGTACCAAGTAGGGATTTTTTTATATTTGGTTCCAAAATCTAAAGTAGAGTTTTATGAGAATCCTTATTAAAAATGGGCGAGTGATCGATCCTAAAAACGGTATGGATGCCGTCAACGATCTATATATCACTGCTGGAAAGATTGTCGCTATAGGTGCTGAGCCGGATCGTTTCCAAGCCAACCATGTAATAAATGCAAAGGGGTTGGTAGTATGTCCTGGCCTGGTGGACTTATCAGTGCGTTTGCGTGAGCCAGGCCTTGAGTACAAAGCCACACTTGAATCTGAAATGAGGGCGGCGGTAGCAGGTGGGGTCACCAGTCTTGCATGTCCTCCTGACACTGATCCGCCACTAGACGAACCGGGGCTAGTAGAGATGTTAAAGCATCGTGCTAAGAGCTTGAATCAGGCGCATGTCTATCCAATAGGCGCCCTAACGCAGGGATTAAAAGGCGAGCGGTTGACAGAAATGGCCGAATTGCAAGATGCTGGTTGCGTTGCATTTAGTCAATCCGATGAACCACTACCCGATACACGAGTGATGATGCGGGCAATGCAATATGCTTCTACTTTTGGTTTTAGTGTTTGGTTGCGCCCAGAGGATACTAGTCTTGCGAATAGTGGGGTGGCTCACGATGGTGAAGTGGCGACCCGTTTAGGTTTGCCAGCGATCCCGGTTTGTGCTGAAACAATAGCCTTGTCGAAAATTATCTTAATAGCAAGGGAAACGGGTGCTAAGGTTCATTTATGCAGAGTTTCCAGTGCAGAAGGGGTTGTTATGGTACGAGCTGCAAGACAACAAGGATTGCCTATTACTTGTGATGTGGCAGCTAACCACATACACCTTTCAGAAATAGACATTGGTTTCTTCAATTCTAACTGTCATCTTGT
>SPBV01000323.1 GCA_004525885.1 Nitrosomonadales bacterium | reverse complement strand
GGGAACTAGGCGACAAGAAATGGTGTGAAGGTAACGTCTATACTCTAGCTGATATTGCGTTGTGTTGTGCGCTTGGCTATCTATCTTTTCGTTTCCCTGAAATAGAGTGGCGAAATACGTCTCCTAATTTAGCTAGCCTAGCTGATACGCTTGAGAAGCGAGCATCGTTCGTAGAGACTGCACCGAAGGGATAAATATTAAAAAATACAGCGCATTCTTGGCGTTGTTTATTATAATTGTTCGCTTTACTTCGTGATTATTCCTCCACCCAGGCAAACCTTACTTTCATAGACTACCACTGATTGCCCTGGTGTTACAGCCCATTGAGGCTGCGCAAATTCAATTGTGCAATTAGCCCTGCCAATTTCTTCAATAGAGCAGGGCGCATCGGGTTGGCGATAACGAGTCTTGGCAGAATAAACCCAGCTACAATGCGGGGCCCTGCCACTAATCCATGTAAGATCCGAAGCAGAAATTGTGGGCTGGAATAATTTGGGATGATCGTGTCCTTGCACTACAATCAGCGTGTTGTTGACCATGTTTTTTTCTATGACGAACCATGGCTTATCCAAACCTTCCTTGATTCCACCTATCCCTAATCCTTGTCGTTGTCCGATAGTGTAGTACATTAGGCCGATATGCTCCCCAATTATCGTTCCTTCCTGAGTTTGTATTTCTCCCGGTTCATGTGGCAAATAGCGACTAAGAAAACTTCTAAATGGACGTTCACCAATAAAGCAGATACCAGTACTATCTTTTTTGGAGAAATTAGGTAATTTATAACCTTGGGCAATCTTTCGTACTTCACGTTTATAGAGGTGCCCGATAGGGAATAGGGTGTTAGTTAATTGTTCCTGGTTAAGGCGATAGAGGAAATAGCTCTGATCCTTTGTTCCGTCCTCACCCTTAAGTAGTTGGTACATACCATTAAATTTTCGTATTTGCGCATAGTGTCCAGTAGCAATATGGTCTGCACCAAGTTTGATCGCATGATCAAGAAATGCCCTAAACTTGATTTCTGCGTTACATAACACATCAGGGTTAGGTGTTCGTCCCGCTTTATATTCTGCAAGGAATCTACAGAATACCTTCTCCTTGTATTCTACAGAAAAATTTACTGCTTCCAGAGGAATGCCAATGATATCGGTAACTGATGCGGCGTCGACGAGATCCTGTCTGGATGAACAATACTCATCCGTATCGTCGTCTTCCCAGTTCTTCATGAATAAACCTACTACATCATAACCTTGTTGCTTAAGTAAAAGTGCCGCAACAGACGAATCAACTCCACCTGACATACCTATTACAACGCGCTGTTTTCTCATTGTTTCAATCGTAGTGAGTAAGAATTTCCAGAGGGTAATGTTTCCCTGCCAGATGATCCTCGATACATTTAATAACTAGGGGGCTGCGGTGTCGGTGGACTAGCTCATATATTTCATTTGTATTGAACCATGCCGCACGTACTATACCTTCGTCTAATTTTCGCTCAGGGTCGTGGCAGAGCACTGTGCCAGAAAATGCAAAGCGTAAATAAGTTGTATCATTGAGAGGTGAGTGCCATCTATAGACGCCTAATAACCATTGTGGAGCAAAAGTGTAACCTGTTTCTTCTAGTGTTTCTCGGATTGCGCCCTGGATTATTGATTCATTAGGTTCTAAATGACCAGCAGGTTGGTTGAACAGGACTCCATCCTTAGTTTGCTCTTCAACTAACAAATATTTATCATCTTGCTTGATGACTGCTGCTACGGTTAAGTTGGGTTTCCAGACCATGGTATATCAGAGAATTCCATTCAAATAAAAACTTAGTGTATTACTACTACTACTACTACTACTACTACTTTAGTGCTACTACTGCAAAAAATGAATGCACTACGTGAATCCTATTGCTAGGAACTATCTTTATTCTAACTTTTTGGCCAAGATAAAGAAATGAGGATGCGGGTAGATAAGGAAAGTAGAGTAGAGGTATTTTTAATAGATAGTTTTATTGGCGATTTCTTTTTTGATGGAAGATGAGGAAGGAATTAGACTACTTGCTTCATATTTTAAGTTGTAAAACAGTAACTAAAATAATATCTATAAATAGTTTTTGGGTGGAAGTGCTGCAATTTATATTAAGCGCTTAAGGGTTTTTACTAAAACACAGGTAGAATAATGC
>SPBV01000285.1 GCA_004525885.1 Nitrosomonadales bacterium | reverse complement strand
GGGCATGAAGGCCACTGGAGGCTCTAGTTTTATTTTACGTACAATTATGTCTATCAGCGTCTTTTGGCCCCAATCTGTACATCTTCTACCTACGGTAATCTTTCTCAAATCGCCACCAGCCCCGGGTGAGACTGTTCTAATATCTCTGAGGCAAAATTCATTCAGTTGTGGATTATAAAGCCCGTAGAATCCAATAGGAGACTTTGCCAATTCGTCCCTCTTTTTATCAATGTATTTATCCAGTATCTCTGGTACCTGGTCGTGACAATGAACCCATCTCAGTTGTCCATCTTCATTCTCCTCCATGCACACGATGCCAAGAGCCTCCTTGTACAACCATACAACCCATGAATCATTTATCTTATCGTAGAAACCTTTGAAGAAGGTAAGCATCTTCCGTCTGATATCTTTGTTCATTTCTATGTCTAGCACTTCTGCTTGAATACTGCCTGTGAGAAGCTCTCGCTGCACTACATCTGGAAGGCTGGAGATGATGCTTCTCATGTAATCCGGATATTTGAATATGCTTGCTACAATCGTGGGTATCTCATCTCTGTGTAGGTTTTCTAGGATGTGATTGAATGAATCTCCGTTCTGTATGATGAGATGCTTGGCATAGTAATCAGCTAGCTGATCGTTATTTGGAACGCGCGCGTCAGACGAAATGTACAGCATGTCACCCTGTATCCTCAAATAAGATGGATGACCATATTTATTGAAAAACTGAGTATCCTTATCTATGAGCGTCTTGATAGATTTAACTACTTCAAACGTGTCCAACTGAGGAAACATGCTGTAAAGGCTATCGATGCTCAAGTAGAAGTTAGTCTTGAAGTACTTCCCAATGCCATTTTCAACTATTGTCGTTATGGTGTGGTATATATTGTACGTAGAGACGTCTAATGGAGCGCCTATCACTCCAGCACATTGGTAATCACACTGAACGTAATCGCATTCCCTCATGTCATCATAGCCTGCAATCTTATTCCTGTCTATCGTGAGGGGGCAGTCGAATGCATTCAGTTTGGCGATGTGTTCGATCTGTTTCATTGCTACATCTTTCTTTTCGGATGTTTCGTACATTTCAAGGTCTATTGAAGGCGTGGTTCCCGCTATCTGTCCATTAGGAATAGATACAAGCTGATATATGTCAACCGTGAGATTTTTATCGCCTCGTGCAATTAGAGCGCTGTGTGAGCCAAGGCGCCATCCTCTCGCGATGACTTGTGCCGTTTCTGAGTAATTCCAATGTGGAGTGAATATGAATTCCTTTCTTATGTTTTTGAATGTGAATCCTTCGCTGATCATCTTGCTACCAATAATAACCGATATGTAATCACCGTCTGCGTTGTCATCCTTGTTGAAGCGGTTAATTAGCTGTTGCACGCTCTTCGGACTAGTCGTCTGATTTGTCAAAAGTGCGTATCGGAAACCTTTGCTTTGCTCATCGCCTCTAGCTTGTCTAAACCCGAACTGCTCCAATACTTTTGCAAACAGGATACAACCGCTTCCGTTCACGTATTCACAGTACACTAGCGCCTTCATCTTAGGTTCACTGAGAATAATTTTTATTGTTTCGGCATACTTGTTGCTAAAATGATACAAGTTGTCAGGGTTTTTGTTGATTTCCCTAATCAGATCGCTTGAGAGCGCGTATGTTGCCTTTCCTTCATGTTTTTTATTAAGCAGACCGCCGCCTCCACCCCTTCTTTTTACAATATATTTATTGAATCCATCTGCTCCATACGTCCCGTCTGGAAATACAAAAAGTGAAGCCTGTCGTGAATTGATGAAGATGCTCTTATCATTCTTATCCTTCTCGTATGCATTAACATATGCACCGCTTTGGAAGGCACTCATAACACCTGGGTATACAATAAAGTGACTCAGGTCTCCTATTCCGCGACTACCCACGAAAACCTTCATCACTTCGGAAGTCATAGCTTTGAGGTAGGATATTCTACCTTTTGTTTTGTCGGCCATATCCTGCACCATGTTGGGTTTGATGATCCCGTCGGCGCTGAAATACGTTTTAGTAAATTCTTTGTCTACGGGAAACTGGTTATTGAGAGGTAAGATCAGATTCATAACGCTAGCGAACTCAACTGGATCGTCCTTCATGATGGTGCCTGACATTAGGAGGATTTTGGATTCCCGGATCGTGTGGAATAGCCGATGAAATTGTTTGTATATGTTCTAGAGTTTCTGGTGCAGTGTCGTCGCCAATGCCTACATATTTGGCACGAACCAGTTGACAATAGAGCGACAATTGCGCAATTTGTTCATCGCGCCTAAATGCCTGTACATTCGCAGTATAATCAAGTCGACCAGCAGATGCGAATGATGCCAACTGTGCATTCAAACTGATATCGAGTGTACGGATTCGGCGTTGTAATTGTTGGTTCGGACCCATTGAAAATTGCCGTTTCAGCGTTTCTAATCGACGAATTTTCTCAACCAATAATCGAACCGATGCCAATTCATCGTCGCTCATCAATTGTGTAGCTTCCAATCGATCTTCGACACTTCGTGTCCCGGCCAACAATGAATCAGCATCTGCTTCTAGCTGTTCGTGTATAG